>NZ_AP014545.1:3757500-3833046 GCF_016592435.1 Amphritea japonica ATCC BAA-1530
CAGACCAGCTACGGATCGTCGCCTTGGTGAGCCATTACCTCACCAACAAGCTAATCCGACGCAGACTCATCTAATAGCGAAAGGCCCGAAGGTCCCCTCCTTTCCCCCGTAGGGCGTATGCGGTATTAATCCAAATTTCTCTGGGCTATCCCCCACTACTAGGTAGATTTCTACGCGTTACTCACCCGTCCGCCGCTCGTCATCTTCTAGCAAGCTAGAAATGTTACCGCTCGACTTGCATGTGTTAGGCCTGCCGCCAGCGTTCAATCTGAGCCATGATCAAACTCTTCAGTTTAAATCAAGAATGTCGGAAAAAGACATTCTGTAAATCTAGCTCAAAGCATTAAACAATTTCACATAAAAACAAATAAATGTATTCACGTTGGTCGTTTGCTTTGATAAAGCTTTTTGCTTCATCTCAACAAGCGCCCACACGAATTATCTGACCAAACTGTTAAAGAGCGTTGCCTGAGTGACTCAAACCGTTGCCGGTGTGTCTCTCAAGCGAGGTGCGTATTCTACTCAACACCCTGATGAAGTCAACCATTTTGTTTCATAATTTTTAACAAATTATCAAACCATCCGATCTTCTTCCTGTTCCGTTTAATCCAACTAAAAAACACTGTTTTTCAATCAGTTATACTGAACAGCTCAACCTGCCTCAGCGACCGTTTCCAGCGGCTGTCTCAAGCGAGGAAGCGCATTCTACATTCATGGCCTGAGGAGTCAACATCGGGAGCACAAAAAAGTGAATATTTTATGAAAAATTCAGCACTTCGAGGAGGCCAGTAGCGAGACCGTCGCTACGCGACTAGCTAGACGCGGCTGCGCCGCTTGCGAGTGGCTAGGAGAGCATTCTTTTTGATCCTTGCAACAACGTGCTTCGTAAGCAAAAGAATGAAAAGGCTTCGTCCCTGAAACAATAAAACCGCCTGACGGCGGTTTTATGTTCTTACTTTTTCTAGCAAGCGAAGCATCTAACTCCTAGCGAGCCGCGAAGCGGTGTTCTAGCAACTAAATCCCCTTATTCTCATCTTCGTCCTGTATCGCTTCCTCAAGCTCATCGTCTTCATCTACAACCGGGCCTTTCTTCTTAACAATAACGGCCAGTATGATTCCCAACTCAAATAACAACCACATTGGCAAGGCAAGTAATGTTTGAGAAATCACATCCGGCGGTGTCAATAACATGCCCAAAACAAAACAGCCGACAATTACATAAGCTCGCTTTTGCCGCAGACTCTGAACATCTGTTATACCACTCCAGACCAGTAAGAGAGTCGCAATCGGGATTTCAAAAACAACGCCGAACGCAAAGAAAATCTTAAGTACAAAATTAAGATAGCTACTGATATCAGTCATCACCGCAACATTTTCTGGACCAACGCTGGTAAAAAAACCAAAAATCAGCGGAAATACAACGAAGTAAGCAAACGCTATCCCTGAATAAAAGAGCACGATGCTTGATGCTAATAGTGGCACTGCCAAACGCTTCTCGTGCTTATAAAGGCCTGGAGAGATAAATCCCCATACCTGGTGCAGAATAACCGGCATCGCCAAGAACAGTGACAATACTAAGGTTAGCTTGAATGGCGCAAAGAAGGGAGATGTCACATCTGTAGCGATCATACTAGTGCCTTCGGGCAGCAATGCCGTCAGGGGAGCAGATATTATTTCATACAGATGATTAGCAAAATAGAACAGGCAAAGAAAGAGAATCAAAATTGCCAATAAAGCCCGCATCAGCCGACTGCGCAGCTCCACAAGATGGGAGACAAATGGCTGTTCCTGATCATTATCAGGCAGGTTTTGGTTAGGATCTATCATCGGCCTTAGAATTTTCCTCTACAGGCGGCGTTTCTACAGCAGCAGTCTGATCCGGACTTGGCTCAGACTTTTTCTTTTCAGGCGCAGAAATACTATTAGCTAACGGAGAGTTATTACCCAGTGCTTCTGAGAACGGCTCGCGCATTTCATCAAGTTCACGATCCAGCTCATCCTGTTTCAGGACAACCTGACGCTTCATCTCTTCCAGGCGTAACTCTTCATTAATTTCGGACTGTATACCGCCGATGGTGCGCTTGGCCTTTCTCACCCACAAGCCGACGGTACGCGCAGCCACAGGAAGTTTTTCCGGCCCCAACACTACCAGCCCAACTACCGCAATAATCAGGAGCTCCGCAAAGCCGATATCAAACATCTGCCAGCTACCTGTTATTTATCAGTTTTCGGCTCGTCTTTAGCCTGCTCTTTTACTTCAGCATTATCTGCCTCGGTAAATTCAGCATCATTTTCTAACTTCTTATCTTCTTCTTTAGGCTCTTCGTTCATTGCCTTTTTAAAGCCCTTTACCGCACCACCGAGATCGCCTCCGATATTGCGTAGCTTTTTAGTACCAAACAACAGCACAACAATCACTAAAAGAATAGCCAGCTGCCAAAGACTAATACCACCTAACATATTATTGTTCTCCGTTTTACTTCTGAAGCGAACAGTATCCGCTCACATATGAATAGATTATCTAACTCAATTTCCAGGTGCTTAATCACACCCATAAATACCGTCTGTTTTATTTATCCGCTCTGGATGCTTTCTCTTCAATGCCCGACATATCGAAACGTCGCGCAAGTTCATTCAGAACCGTCTCTGGACGCTCTCCTAAGTGGGAAAGAGCCACCAGGGTATGAAACCAAAGATCTGCTGTTTCATAGATAACATCGCTGTTATCTCGACTAACCTGCGCATCCTTAGCCGCCAGAATAGTCTCGGTCGCTTCTTCACCAACCTTTTCCAGGATTTTATTCAGACCTTTCTCATGCAGACTTGCAACATACGATTTTTCAGCTGTAGCTGCTTTTCGCTGCTCCAGAATATCACCTAGCTGCGTCAATACATCTTTCATATTCAGGCCTTACTTCTCATAAATCGAATTTGGATCTTTCAAGACGGGCTCAACCGGAACCCACTCCCCCTCTTGAAGGGTTTTGTAGAAGCAATGTTCGCGGCCTGTATGGCAAGCAATACCACCAAGCTGCTCGACAGACATCAAGATAACATCATCATCACAGTCCAATCGAATTTCATGTAGCTGCTGAACGTGACCCGACTCTTCGCCTTTACGCCACAGTTTCTGACGGGAGCGAGACCAGTAGATAGCCCGATTCTCCTGAACAGTCAGGGCTAGCGCCTCAGCGTTCATCCAGGCAACCATTAAAACCTTACCCGTCACATGGTCCTGCGCAATTGCCGGCACCAAGCCATCACTATTCCACTTAACTTGCTCTATCCACTGTTCAGACATATCACTATTCTTCAAAAACTAAGGCCGCAAGGATACCTGATCCCCTATGACTGCGCTATCCCCGGAATACGGGAGGCAAAGACTAAGCCTTTATTGTTTCAATTCAGTGACGCAGCAACAGGATTGTCGCTACACCGCCCAAGATCCAACTGACAGCAGGTAACTGACTGGCAATCAAAAGAGGATCTTCCACTGATAATCCCACTGCAACTACCAGACACACAACACCAAGCCAACGACCACGCTGATTACGCTGCCGCTGTAATTCTTGCCGAGCGACACTCAAAGCAAGCATATCCCGACGGCGAACATCATCGAGATTCTTCAACTGATGCAGGGCTTCATAGGCCATTTGCGGCAGATGAGGCATCTTATCCAACCAGTCTGGCGCTTGCTGCTTCATAGAACGGTAGACCGCTTTAGGGCCCATTCGTTCTTTCATCCAGCGTTCCAGAAAGGGTTGCGCTGTCTGCCAGAGATCAAGTTCAGGATAGAGCTGACGCCCTAACCCTTCAATATTGAGTAAAGTTTTCTGCAATAGCACTAACTGCGGCTGAACTTCCATATTAAACCGACGTGCCGTCTGAAACAGACCCATTAACACCAAACCAAAAGAGATGTCCTTCAGTGGCTTTTCAAAGATAGGCTCGCAGACACTACGAATAGCGGTTTCAAATGCATAAACATTGGTATCTTCAGGCACCCAGCCAGAGTCAATATGTAGCTGGGCGACCTGGCGGTAATCTCGCTGAAAGAAGGCCAGAAGATTACGAGCAAGGTAACTCTGATCCTCAGCGGTTAGTGAACCTACAATACCGAAATCTACCGCGATATATTGTGGGGAGGCGGGATTACTACGAGATACAAAAATATTCCCGGGATGCATATCCGCATGGAAAAAACTATCGCGAAAAACCTGAGTAAAGAAAATCTCTACCCCCTGCTCCGCTAGTTTTTTCATATCCGTGTTCTGGGCGTTTAACTGCTCGATATCCGCCACCGGAATACCGTGAATTCGCTCCATTACCAATACATTTTGCCGGGTCAGATCCCAGTATATCTCTGGCACATACAGAATAGGTGAACCATCAAAGTTACGCCGAATCTGAGAACCGTTGGCAGCCTCTTTTCGTAGATCCAGCTCATCAAAAATAGTCGTTTCATAATCAGCTACAACTTCGACAGGCCTTAACCGACGGCCCTCGGCCCACAGCGCCTCAACCAAACGAGCCAGAGTGTACAACAGAGCCATATCTTTCTTGATCGTCCGCTCGATACCCGGACGAATAACCTTCACCACGACCTCTTCGCCATTATAAAGCAGGGCTTCATGCACTTGTGCGACCGAAGCAGATGCCATCGGTTCGGCACTGAATTCTGCAAACAGCTCCTCGACCGGAGCATTCAACGCTTGCTCTATCAACTGTTGGGAGTATGCGCCTGAAAAAGGGGGCACCTGATCCTGCAGTTTCTTCAGTTCAAGGGCAAGATCATCAGACAGCAAGTCACGACGGGTAGAAAGCATCTGACCGAATTTAATAAAGATAGGCCCCAGTTCTTCCAGAGCCAAGCGCAGACGTGCTCCCTGAGACCGTTTACCAACAGGAATCAGGTAACGCCACAGCATCATCATGATCAGTAGGCGAACATACCAGCGTAGATTGACCTGATCGAACAGAGTATCCAGCCGGTACCGTGCAAAAACCCGTGCAATTTTAATAATTCGGAGTAATCGTCGCACCGCTGCTAGTTCCGTAGTCGATTGATATCAAGAGAGGTAGGCATATTGCCCATTTCAACTCGTAAGGTAAAGAGCTGCATCATACCGGAGTATCGGACGTAATACCTTAACCCTGCTCAATCCGGTTTCGCCCCAATTCCTTCGCTTTGTATAACGCCTTATCTGCACGGCTGAACAATCCTTCGATACTGTCATCTTCCCTTACTTCAGCAATACCAAGAGAAAGCGTAATTTGAACCGGTTGGCCGTGGAAATTAAATGGGCTTTTTTCTACCGCTTTGCGAATTTTATCAACAGCCAAAGAAGCCTGCTCAGCGGATGTTCCAGGCATCAGGATAACAAACTCCTCTCCGCCATAACGAGCGACAAAATCTGTTGACCGGCTTTGTTTAGACAAAATACTCGCAATCAAGCGCAGCACTTTATCCCCCGCCTGATGACCGTATGTATCATTAATACGCTTAAAGAGATCCAGATCAGCCACAGCAAGTGAAAAGGAATGTTTATAACGGGTCCAGCGCTCAAACTCGGCAGACACCTGCTCATCGTACCCAGCCCTGTTCGGCAATGATGTCAGAGCATCTGTCATGGCTTTCTGTCGCTCAGCCTCAACGTGTACCTTCATATGCTGGGTTTCTTCTTCCATCTGCTCCAATCGGGTATTCATCTGAAGGTATCGCTCATGCACCCGCTTCTCCCTGTCTTCCTCTTTCTGCTTGAACAGGTCAACAGACTTAACAATATTCAGTAATTGTGATGACACGTTACTCTTGAGCTGATTAAGGTCCTTCGATGCTAATACCGCCTGCTGAATCGCCTGAACGTCCTGATGGATGCCGTTGCTGAGTATTGCGACTTCCCCACCAACCTGTTCATCCTTCTGACTTGCTTCAACAAAGGCCTGAACCTCTGCCAGCTGGCCGGTTAAATTACGTAGATAGCTCTCAAAATCCTCACTGTTCTGCGAGCTCAGACTTGCAACCAGACTCACAACATCCTGAATAATTGAAGACAGTGACACTAGCGTAACGCCCCCCTCAATTCGTCGGGTTAGCTCCCGCACACGGGGCATTTCACCCTGAGGAGCGTTCAGGCTGGTCATTACAATCAGAAGCTCACTACCAATCTGCTTCAGTATTTCATCATCGTGGTGGTCCAGATCTTCGACCACGGCTGCCTGCTTGAACCCATCGCTCAAACCGCCTTCCAATAACGGCCCCTGAATATCAACCAACTGGTTAACAACTCCCGACACCTGAGACGCCTGACCAGAGAAAGGCTCGATGGAGGATTCCACACCCAATAGCCGCTGATTACTCAAATCAGTCGTCAGATTAAGGCGTAATTGATGAACCCACTTATGCAGCCCCTGTAGCAGTTCTTTATTATTTCGCTGCTGCTCAATATCCAACCCTCGAAGCTGCTTCTCAACTAACTGGATCGTCTCAGGAGGGGTTTCTTCTGCTGCCTTCAGTTGTTTACACAGAGTGACTAATGCTCGGTCCAGTACGGTAGAATGACCATCAAGCGCGACCGCCATCTGACAGATAAGATGTTCTAAGCTACGATCATCAAGCTGCGCCTGGAGCACTTCCATCTCTTCAGAAAGGGATTTATATCGTTCTTTCCAGTCTTCCTGTTCCATCACTTGCACCTGCGAACCGGTCATCAATAAGGGGATTTCTTAATGTTATGCCAATTTCGGTCTGAGACGCCAGCCCACATCACTGCGTTCTCTACTCAGAATGCAATAAAAAAGCCGCATATAGCGGCTTTCTAGAAATAAACCCGGATCACTTAGCGTTTCGTTCCTGAGCAATAAGATACTCAGCTACTTTCAACATGCCGGTATGTCCACCCGCCTTTTCAGCGGTAATACGATACTTTCCGTTTATGATTAACGTTGGCACACTTTGGATACCATAGCCTTTTACTTTGGACGCCCCCTGATTCATTCGCATATTAACGGCGAAGGAGCTATTCATCTTAGTAAACTTATCTTTATCTACACCCAGGTCAGCATAAAAATCAGCAAAATCTTCCAGATTACGGAAGCGACGACGCTCTTTATGCAAGGCATCAAAGGTGGGCTGATGAGTTTTATCCACGACTTTGAGCAGGTCGGCAGTATAGTAAGCACGAGCCATTGGCTCCCAGGAGCGAGAAAAAACAACCGGTGTACGAACAAAGCTTACATCATCCGACAGGTTTTTTGTCCAGCTATGCAACAGCGGCTCGAAACTAGCACAGTGCGGGCAGAGATAACCAAAAGCTTCTACCACTTCTACTTTACTTTTATCCGCCGTTGGCACGGGGAGAGCAATTACTTCATAATTTATGCCTGCCTTATAGTCCTCAGCCTGCGCAACTGCAGCCGTAAGAACCAGTAACAAACCAATACCCAGGTTTTTTAACATATGCATCTCCACCCTTTCAGACAATCCAAACACCTAAGACACGCCAATACTCTTCAAGTTCAGCCCCGGTGCAAATAAACTTCAGACAATAAAAAAGGCAGCTTAAGCTGCCTTTCCTGACTCAAAGCTGAATATTAATTCAGACCCTGAATATAACTTGCGACTGCCTGAATCTCTTTATCACTCAGTTTCGCTGCGATATCACGCATCATGTTCTGAGGATCGTTAGTACGCGCTTCTACACGGAAGTTCTTCAGCTGAGTTTCGGTATATGCTGCATGCTGACCACCCAATTGAGGGTAACCTGCAGACGCAATACCTTTACCCTGCGCACCGTGACAAGCGGTACAGGCAGCGATGCCTTTCGACTCAACACCGGCACGGTAAATTTTCTCGCCCGCTTCAACCAGATCGGCTTTTGCCGCGCCAATTTGAACCGGCTTAGAAGAGTAATAAGCAGCTATATCCGCCATATCCTGATCATTCAGGTTGGTCAGAAGTCCCGTCATTTCTACAACCTGACGGGTGCCCGCTTTAATTTCCTGCAGTTGTTTCAGCAGGTAACGCTCATTTTGACTTGCCAGTTTAGGAAAATTACCAACAGCGCTATTGCCATCAGTTCCGTGACATGCGCCACATACAGCGGTTTTACCTTGCCCTGCAGCAGCATCACCCGCCGCATGTGCAACACTTATGAAACTCACGCTTGCCAGTAAGGCGATCAGTAGTTTATTCATCGACTAATCCAGACTCTTGCTATAAATTGCTAACGGTTTCTGCTGCAATCTAAAGCTAATCAGATTGAAACAGGGCGACCTAACTAACACCCGGACTGGTGTAATATACCAGTCACAGGTAGAATTCCGGCGGAATTATAACCTAATATCCACACAAACTGGAACGACAAATGTCTGTATTTACAGGCTAATAGGCAAAAAGTATATGTCTTCACCCCAGATTCACTATCATTTGACCCGTTTTAACACCAGCGCGAGTAAACTCAGCCAGTGCCCTGATGACATAGGTGCCGAAGTTGCATTTGCAGGTCGTTCCAATGCAGGTAAATCCAGCGCAATCAATACACTGACCAATGCAAAACTCGCCCGTACCAGTAAAACACCGGGGCGAACGCAGCTCATAAACTTCTTCGACACCAATGTTGAAGACGTCCGCATCGTCGACCTGCCAGGCTACGGCTATGCAAAAGTGCCCATCGCCATGAAAGAGCACTGGCAAAAACATTTGAATGATTATCTGCAGAATCGCGACTGTTTACGGGGCGTTGTCCTGATGGTTGATATCCGCCATCCGTTGAAAGAGTTCGATCTGATGATGATCGAATGGTGCCATGACGCCGAGATGCCGCTGCATATTTTGCTAACCAAAGCGGATAAGTTAAACCGCGGGGCGGCGCAGAACGCAATGCTAAAGCAAAAACAGGCCCTTGATGTTAAAAACAAACCTTTGCTTACCATTCAGGCTTTCTCAGCACTTAAGAGCACCGGTGTTGACCAGTTACGTGATCAATTAAACGCCTGGCTACTTGCAGAAAATTCTGGAGAAGAATCCTCAGAATAAAACAGATACTCACGGCGCAGCGAAACAAAAAGAAGCCCTCGAAATCAAAAAGGGGGAACTGAGTGATCACGAGAGCTTCAACGCATGCGTATTACACGAGAGCCTCCCTTGGCAAGGATTTATAGTTCAGCCCTCATAAATTATGAGTAATACCGTCATAAAAAGTTCACCCTACCCTTATGGGTAGGGTTCTGGAAGGAGCTTATCTCAGTGAGCCTGATCCCAATTATCACCGGTTCCAGCTTCCACCAGCAGTGGCACATCCAACTTTGCAGCTGTTTGCATAAGCTCTACTAATTCCGCGGAAACCGCTTCCAGCTCGGCCTCAGGCACCTCCAGAATCAATTCATCGTGTACCTGCATAATCATTCTGGCTCCGGTATCACTACTCTGCAGCCAACGGTCAACCTTAACCATCGCCTTCTTAATGATATCGGCTGCAGTTCCCTGCATCGGCGCATTAATCGCTGTTCGTTCAGCCGCTTGTCGGCGCATTCCATTACTGGCTTTAATCTCCGGCAGATAGAGCCTGCGTCCAAACAGTGTTTCTACGTAGCCATTCTCTGCCGCTTGTAAACGAATATCATCCATATAGCGCTGTACGCCCGGGTAGGTTTCAAAGTAATGGTCGATATACTTCTGCGCTTCATTACGCCCAATACCCAGCTGTTTACCCAAACCAAAGGCTGACATACCGTAGATCAAGCCAAAATTGATCGCCTTAGCACTGCGACGCTGATCTGCTGTTACCTCATCCAGGCTCACTTTAAAGACTTCCGCAGCTGTCGCCTTGTGAACATCCTCACCCTGAGCGAAGGCATTCAATAAGCCTTTATCCTGTGACAGATGAGCCATGATACGCAGCTCAATCTGCGAATAATCCGCAGCAACCAGCTTATACCCCTCTGGCGCGACAAAGGCCTGACGAATACGCCGCCCTTCGGTAGACCGGATAGGAATGTTCTGCAGATTCGGATCAGAAGAGGAAAGTCGACCGGTAGCCGTCACCGCCTGATGGTATGACGTGTGTATCCGGCCGGTAGCAGGGTTAATCATCTGCGGCAGCTTATCAGTATAAGTGCTCTTCAGTTTACTCAGACTGCGGTGCTCGATAATCACCTTCGGCAGAGGGTAATCCAGCGCCAGCTCCTGCAACACTTCCTCTGCGGTTGAAGGGGCGCCTTTCGGGGTTTTCTTAATCACTGGCAGTTTCTGCTGTTCAAACAGAATATCCTGCAACTGTTTCGGCGAACTCAGATTAAAAGGGCAACCCGCCAACTCATGCGCAGTTGTCTCTAACTCTTTCAATCGAGCACCATGCTCCATACTTTGTGTTGCAAGCTGGGTCGCATCAACCATCGCTCCCTGCTGTTCCATCCGCGCCATGACGGAGATCAGTGGCAGCTCTATGTCAGAAAAGACACTCGCCAGCGATGGTTCTTTTTCTAATTTGCTGAATAACGTTTGATGCAACCGCAACGTTATATCAGCATCTTCAGCCGCATAAGGTGCCGCTTGCTCCATTTCAATCTGATTAAATGTCAGCTGCTTTTTGCCCTTACCCGCGATCTCCTCAAACTTGACCGTTTTTACCCCCAGGTAGAAGTCTGCCAGCGCATCCATGTTATGACGGGTCGCGGTAGAATTAAGCGCATAGGATTCAAGCATTGTATCGAATGCAACACCTTTAAGCTGAATACCGTAACGGGCAAGTACATTCATATCGTATTTAATATGCTGCCCGACCTTCTTATGGGTATCACTTTCCAATAGAGGTTTCAGTTGCTGTAATACGCCATTACGATCAAGCTGATCCGGAGACCCCATATAATCATGCGCAACTGGCAGGTAAGCGGCTTTGCCCGGTTCTATCGAAAAAGATAAACCGATCAGATTCGCCTCCATATAGTTAAGGCTGTCTGTTTCAGTATCGAATGCAAACAACTCTGCGCTACTAAGACGCTCTAACCAGCGATCGAATGCTGCCTGATCCAGAATCGTTTCATATTCAATTTCGGTTGGCGCTTCAGGTTCACCCTCAGCGCTGGCAGCTGTAACGGGCGCTTTCTCATCCAGATCTCTCACCCAGGTTCGAAACTCGCACTGCTGGAAAAGTGCCATCAATTGCTCATTATCAGCAATCGGAGCCGGGATATCCTCGATCGCCATCTCCAATTCGAGGTCGGTTTTAATCGTGGCTAACAGATAGGATAACTCCGCTCCTTCCCGGTTCTCTTCCAGCTTTTTCGCCATGGTTTTCGAGCCCCGAAAACCCAGCGACGCAATTTTGTCCAGATTCGCATAAAGGTCACTGATCCCCCCGATCCCCTGTAACAGAGCCAGCGCAGTTTTCTCACCCACCCCCGGCACTCCAGGAATGTTATCGACTTTATCTCCCATCAGCGCCAGGTAGTCGATAATCAGCTCAGGCGGAATACCAAACTTCTCCTTTACGCCATCAACATCCATATAACTATCATTCATGGTATTGATCAAAGAAACATGCTGATCCACCAGCTGCGCCATATCTTTATCGCCGGTAGAGATAATAGTCTCTAATCCCTTCGCGCTGGCCTCCCTTGCAAACGTACCGATAACATCATCAGCCTCAACACCTTCCACGGCGATCAAGGGAAAGCCCATCGCCCGGACAATGTTATGGATAGGCTCAATCTGAGTACGCAGGTCATCCGGCATCGGTGGACGCTGCGCTTTATAGTCCGGATAAATGTCATCACGAAAGGTTTTACCCTTCGCATCAAAGATCATGGCGACCGGGCTATCAGGATACTGTTTGATCAGGCTACGCATCATGCTGGTAACTAATCGAACAGCGCCGGTTGGAACCCCCTCAGAGGTGCGCATGTCAGCTTGTTGAGAAGCAAAAAAAGCCCGATACAGATATGAGGAGCCATCGACTAAGATAATAGGGGAGGTATTTGCGGTCATGGTATTGCAGTCATTGTCCGTCAGGAGATATTGTTAACGGGATTGGTCCCGAGAGCACCATCATATTCGATTCACCTCTGTCACAGAAGAGGCGTCACCAGATCACGGAGTAGTTATGAAGAAAATACTGTTACTGGCAGCCTTGCTGAGTGCGTTCTCTCTGGCGCCAATAGCCAGCGCTGAAGTGCTACCGGAGTTTGATGATAATGAACCGGTAGTCACTATACGTCAGGGGGAAAAGGCGACTTACTACGAGTATAGAATTAATGGGCAACTAAAAGAGATAAAAGTGGAACCTGTAGTCGGTAAGTCCTACTATCTGGTTCCCACGCCAGAGGGAGAGTTTAATCGCTTCGATAACTCAACACTGATGTTGCCAAAATGGATTCTATTTAGCTGGTAACAGGGTTAACACGTCACTCTTTATTGGAAATAAGTAAGCGCATATATGGCCGTATATACTGATGTAAGCCGAGCAGATCTTGAAGCCCTGTTAACCAACTTCGAGCTGGGCTCGCTGGTCGATTTTAAAGGGATCGAAGGTGGTATAGAAAATACCAACTACTTTGTCACACTCATTGATAGCAAAGGCGACCACCAGGAGTATGTACTCACTCTCTTTGAAGAATTGAATAAAGAAGAGATGCCCTACTTTGTCGAATTAACCACCTGGCTGGCAGAGCGTGGTTGTCCGGTACCGTTTCCCTATAAAGATCATAACGGTATCGCACTTAAGATGATGCACAGCCGACCCGCGCTGCTTCAGCCCCGCCTGGCTGGTAGCCATATCGAAACACTGACAGCGAGCCACTGCGCTCAGATTGGTAACGCATTAGCGCAATTTCACCAGGCTGGCCGGGATTTCTACCTGCAACGTCAAGCTCACCGGGGCGTATTCTGGTGGCGCCGGGAGTCTCAGCAGATAGCCCGAAAGCTTTCAGAAGAGGATGCAGCACTACTGCGCACAGAGGTCGAACTGTTCGACCAACTGCGGGAACAGTCCTGGAACCTTCCTCAGGGAGCAATTCATGGCGACCTTTTCTTTGATAACGCACTGTTTGATAACGATAAGCTGAGTGCCGTATTAGATATCTATAACGCCTGCACCGGTTACCTACTCTTTGATCTGGCCATCGTTGCTAATGACTGGTGTGTGAACCCGGACGGATCGATCGACCCACAGCGCGAACAGGCACTACTCACCGCCTATAATGAAGTTCGCCCATTCGAAGAGAACGAATACCACGCCTGGCCACAATTAGTCCGTACCGCGGCAATGCGTTTCTGGCTATCGCGCTTAATTCCTGCACTGGACCCGAATTCCACCCAGAAAATAAAAGACCCGGAAGAGTTCCGCCGAATTCTGACTTTTCGGATACAGAATCCAGCAAAGCTGCCGTAGCTCGAAAATATTAGTGACTGCAGATCCATAGCAACCACTTCTTATAAAGCATTTATCTTCAAGGCCACTTCAAAACCAATAACGAAGATTTTTTTTCGAGCTACGAGCAAGTCACGTTTTTTTTGTATCGCTCGAGCTACGAGCAATGGCTCTTAAAGATCTATCTAGCCTCCGGCTGTTCCGGCGGCTATAATCCCCTACTGAATATTTATACAGCTATCTGAAGAAGCCACTATGGACGTATCCCATCTACTTGATTCCCTGAACGAAGCCCAGCGGGAAGCGGTCTCTGCTCCCGTCTGCAACATGTTAGTACTGGCGGGTGCGGGGTCGGGTAAGACCCGGGTACTGGTGCACCGGATAGCCTGGCTGGTTCAAACAGAGGGACTTTCACCCTATTCCATTATGGCGGTGACCTTTACCAATAAAGCCGCCAAGGAAATGCGCGGCCGCATTGAAGAACTGTTAGGCCTCAGCCCTGCAGGGATGTGGGTTGGCACTTTCCACGGGCTGGCCCATCGTATTCTGCGCGCTCACTGGCGCGATGCCGGTCTGATGGAAAACTTCCAGATTATGGATTCCGATGATCAGCTACGACTCATCAAACGTCTGGCGAAAGAGATGAACTTGGATGACAGTCGCTGGCCCGCCCGACAATTCCAGTGGTTTATCAATGCCCAGAAAGATGAAGGATTACGAGCCCGACATATAGACCCCGATGGAGATCCCTATGCCCAGGTAATGGTCCGGGTATACGCGGCTTATGAAGACGCTTGTGATCGGGGAGGCATGGTCGATTTTGGGGAGTTGTTGTTACGTTCGCTGGAATTGCTCAGAGATCATAACCCAGCCCTTCTGGAACATTATCAGGATAGGTTTCGCTATATTCTGGTCGACGAATTTCAGGATACCAACGCCATTCAGTACGCCTGGCTTAAAATCCTGTGCCAGCCACTCGATCCGCGTAAGCCGTTACCTGAGAAACTGATGGCCGTTGGAGATGATGATCAGTCAATTTATGGCTGGCGTGGCGCTAAGATAGAAAATATCCAGCGCTTCAATCAGGATTTCACCGAGACGATGGTGGTAAAACTGGAGCAGAACTACCGCTCCACGAACACCATTTTGCAGGCCGCTAACGAAGTGATTCGTAACAATCAGGGTCGACTGGGTAAAGAACTGCATACGGATCAGCCCGATGGTGAACAGATTGCCCTCTATTCGGCCTTCAATGAACAGGATGAGTCCCGTTTTATTGTCGATCAGATCGACAGCTGGGTACGCAAAGGAAACCTGCGCAGCGAAAGCGCTATCCTGTATCGCTCTAATGCCCAGTCCCGGGTGCTCGAGGAAGCGTTAATCCGGGCTAACATGCCCTACCGTATCTACGGTGGCCAGCGCTTCTACGATCGACTGGAAATTAAAAATGCCCTCGCCTATTTACGTCTGGTGAGTAACCGGGAAGACGATACCGCAATGGAGCGGGTAATCAATGTGCCTACCCGGGGCATCGGTGGAAAAACCATTGAAGAGATCCGACTACACGCCCGCACCGAAGGAGTGTCCATGTGGCGTGCCTCCAATGAAGTCATCGAGTTGAATAAACTCACACCCAGAGCAGCCAACGCCCTGCAAGCTTTTATAGACCTGGTTAACCGGATAGATCAGGACACCGCAGGGACAGACCTGCACGAGCAGACCGAACACGCGATCCAGAAGTCAGGCCTGATTGATCACCACCTGAAAGAAAAGGGCGAGAAAGCCCAGGCACGCATCGAAAACCTTGAAGAACTGATCAGCGCCGCACGACAATACCTCTCAACCTGGCAACCCGATAAAGAGGGCAACGAGAACAGCACCCCCCTGACCGCGTTTTTGGATGATGCAGCTCTTGACGCTGGTGAGGCACAGGCAGATGAACACCAGGATTCCGTGCAGCTGATGACGTTACATTCAGCGAAAGGACTGGAGTTTCCCCTGGTATTTCTCGCTGGAATGGAAGAAGGCCTGTTCCCCCATAAGATGTCTCTGGAAGAGGATGGCCGCCTCGAAGAGGAACGCAGACTGTGCTACGTGGGCATCACCCGCGCCATGGAAAAGCTGTTTATCACTTATGCCGAATCCCGTCGATTGCATGGCAATGAAACCTTTAACCGACCATCTCGATTTATCCGTGAGATACCGGATAAACACCTGGAAGAGGTACGGCTGAACGCCAGCATTAGTCGCCCGGTAACCGCTCGTCAGCAAACTCGTCCATCCATGTTTGCCAATGCAGAGGTGCCGGATACTCAAATTGTACTCGGTCAACGGGTATCACATCCCATCTTTGGTGACGGGATCGTAACAAACTATGAAGGCTCTGGCCCCAAAGCCCGGGTGCAGGTTAACTTTGACTCCGAAGGTAGCAAATGGCTGGTAGTCGGCTATGCCAACCTTCAGCCGCTCTGAGCCTAAAAAAACTAAATAGGCAGGTTTCCTGCCTTTCCCCTATTCTTTCAAACACTACCGCCGATATACTACTCTGAACCCCTCTGAGAGGTACCGGAATGTTACATAGAATCTGGCTTGGTTTTTTCCTCTTAGCCTTCATGGGCGGTTTGTATCAATGGCTTATTGGAGGAGATGCCGACGTTTTCCAAAGAATAGTCCGATCAACCTTTGATATGTCGAAAGTCTCGGTTGAACTGGCTTTGGGGCTCATCGGCACTCTGGCGTTCTGGCTGGGTATTATGAAACTGGCAGAGGCCGCTGGTTTTGTAGAAAAAATGGCCAACGGTCTGAGCCCGTTATTCACCCGACTGATGCCCGAAGTCCCCAAGGGTCATCCTGCAATCGGCTCAATGACCATGAACCTATCTGCCAATATGCTGGGCCTGGATAACGCTGCAACACCGCTAGGCTTAAAAGCGATGCAGGATCTGCAGCAGCTCAACCCGGATAAAGAGCGCGCCACCAATGCCCAGATTCTTTTTTTGGTATTGAATACCTCCTCAATAACCCTGTTTCCGATTACGGTTTTTCTCTACCGCGCCCAGCAAGGTGCGCCTGACCCCACCTCAGTATTTATTCCTATCCTGATCGCAACCAGCTGCTCTACGCTGGCAGGCCTGCTAGCCGTAGCCTGGGTACAGAAGATCCGTTTATGGGAGCGCGTCACCCTTCTCTACCTGGGAGGATTCTTTGCCCTGATACTGGCATTTGTCGGCTATTTTGCCACGCTAACGGTCGATCAATTGCAGCAACAATCATCTCTGATCGGCAACCTTATGATTTTCAGCACGATCATTTGCTTTCTTGGGGCAGCCCACCTGAAAGGGGTCAATATCTATGAAACCTTTGTTGATGGCGCAAAAGAAGGGTTCTCTGTCGCCATCATGATTATCCCGTACCTGCTGGCTATGCTGGTGGCAATCGGTGTCTTTCGAGCCAGTGGTGTGATGGACGGAATGATATGGCTGCTACAGGAAGGCGTCTCTCTGCTCGGTATGGACACACGCTTTGTTGATGCGCTGCCTACTGCCCTGATGAAACCCCTCAGTGGTTCCGGTGCCCGGGCGATGATGCTGGATGCCATCAACACCCATGGAGTAGACTCATTTGCGGGACGATTAGCGGCCATTATCCAGGGATCCACAGAAACCACCTTCTATGTTCTGGCAGTCTACTTCGGCTCAGTGGGGGTTCGTCATACCCGGCATGCACTCACCTGTGGCCTGACAGCCGATCTGGCAGGGATTATCAGTGCAATCCTGGTGGGCTACTGGTTCTTTGGTTAATCAGTAAACTGTTATTGTCCGAAATCCAGCGCCCGAATATGGCCATGCCCATCAATAGCAACCTGTACACACTCTGTTTCTGTCACTTTGCGCTGATCCCGGCCATCGGGACAACAACCCCATACTTCAACCTGTATCCGTAACGAACTGGTGCCCTGCTCCATAATCGTCGTATAGAAGCTTAAAATAGTACCTTCCAGCACCGGAGCCATAAAACTCATCGCGCCGATGGACACCGTTGCCACCCTTCCCTCTGCCGCTTCAGCCGCACGGATTTCAGCTGCAAGCACCGCCTGCGATGCAACCCAGCCACCATAAACGTCACCAAACATATTCGCTGCAGCCCCAGCAGCAGGGCAACGCAAGCTTAGTTCACCTTCAGGCTTTAAGAGTGTTTCATCGGTATTCATATCAGCTCAATTCCAGAGTTTTATTTTTTATTAGCGGGCATATTTTACTATTAATCACCCGACTAAAGTCTAGCTAAAATATGACTTACTCCGTATCAAAACCTATAAAAAATATTTCAGCCTGTCACAGTTTTGTCATACAACCCCCTTATATTGCCATCATCGAATCAATACTGATCGTTTTAAAGCGTATTCAAATCCGACTCTCTGGAGCTTGTAATGAAACCAATGAACAAACTTTTTGCCGCTGTTGCCCTGACAGCAACGTGCATGACAGCAACGGCATCTGATCTGCTGGATGCTAACCTGCCAACTTACACAAAAGCATCCGGTGTGTCTGGCAACCTGTCTTCTGTAGGTTCTGATACTCTGGCTAACCTGATGACTTTGTGGGCTGAAGAGTTTAAACGCAACTACCCGAACGTGAACGTTCAGATTCAGGCTGCAGGTTCTTCTACTGCACCACCAGCACTGACTGAAGGCACATCCAACCTGGGTCCAATGTCGCGTAAAATGAAGGACAAAGAACTGGGCGCATTTGAAGAGAAGTTCGGTTACAAACCAACGCCGGTAGCAGTAGCAATCGACGCACTGGCCGTTTTTGTAAACAAAGATAACGCTATCAAGGGTCTGACTATTCCTCAGATTGATGCGATCTTCTCTGCCACCCGTAAGTGCGGCCTGGCTAACGAAGTTAGTAACTGGGGCGAGGTTGGCGCTACTGGCTCCATCGCGTCTCAGGGCTTCCAGATTTTCGGTCGTAACTCAGTCTCCGGGACTTACGGTTATTTCAAGAAGAAAGCACTCTGTAAAGGTGACTTCCGTAACAACGTCAATGAGCAACCTGGTTCTGCATCTGTTGTACAGTCTGTTTCCACGTCACTTAATGGTATCGGTTACTCAGGTATCGGCTATAAAACCTCATCTGTTCGCGCACTTGCCCTGACGAAGAAAGCAGGCACGCCTTTCGTTGAAGCCACACCTGAGAATGCGTTAAACGGCTCTTATCCTTTGGCTCGCGCTTTGTACGTGTACGTTAACAAGAAGCCTGGCCAGGACCTGGCCCCTCTGGAGCGGGAGTTCCTGAAAATGGTAATGTCTAAAGTAGGCCAGGAAGTTGTGGTGAAGGATGGTTATATCCCTCTGCCGGCTTCTCTGGTTGAAAAGCAGATGAAAGCACTGGGTCTATAATACAGACCTGACTTAAAGAATTACTGGTCGGCCCTATCGTGCTCGACCAGTAAGCCTAATCTGATAAAAAGGAGTCCATATGGGCTCCTTTTTTGTATGCAAAAGTTTTATTACTAAGTTGTAACATTTCTGTCATCAACAACGTTTATCTTTGCGCCATAACTTTTATCATTGTAGAAATTTTTCATGAATATTGAGAACAATTCCGTTATTCCTGATCTGGACTTTGACTCCCCGGCAGCCCGTCGCGGCCGCAAATTCCGGGCCTTTAAAGACAAAGCGGCCTCAGCAGGCATCGGCCTGGGTGGTGTCAGTGTCATCATCGCGATCCTATTGATCTTTTTCTACCTTCTTTATGAAGTAGTCCCCATGTTTCAGTCTGCAGAAATCCAGCCCTGGGAACATAATGAGCAGGTTGTTGAACCTTATGCCGTCCCCGGCGCAGGAAAAACCCTCTACATGGCGATGGAAGAACAGGCAGAGATTGGCCTGCGAGTCTCTGATCTGGGTGAGCTGATCTTTTTTAACACCGTTAATGGCACACCGATAAAAACGCTTCAGGCACCTTTACCAGCCGGTGTCAGCATCACTAGCTTTGCCCTGGCATCAGAAAACAGCCATTCCTTTGCGATAGGCCTGAGTAACGGTACGGCGCTGGCATTCAAGCACGAATATAAATCGACCTATCCCGGTGGGAAGCGCGTAATACTACCAACTATCACCTACCCTCTCGGTGAAGCCCCTATAGAGATAGCGGCCGTCCCTCTGGATCACCTGGCATTCAATGGCAACGAGGATGGCTTTGCTCTGATCGGTGGAACTGAGGCAAATATGCAAGCCGTATTTATCTCTCGAACTGAAAACCTGTTTACCGGTGACATCGAACTGGAACAATCCACCACCGCTTTACCCGATCTGGGCCTCAAGATTAAAAAGATGCTGATGATGCCTGATCTTTCCTGGCTTATATTGGCCGGTGAAGGCGGTAAAATTGAAGTTGTGAATCTGCGAGACCGCGACGAACCTGTTATAACTCAGGTTCTGGAGGCATCCTCCAGCAAAATAACCACCTTTGACCTGCTTCTCGGTGGCAACGCAATTCTCATTGGTAACGATAAAGGCGAAGTCTCTCAGTGGTTTCTCGTTAGAAACGATCAGGGCGAATGGTTGATGACCAAAATTCGCGAGTTCAAAACCGGCAATACATCAGTAACAGACCTGGCAATTGAACATCGTCGCAAAGGTTTTGCAACTATCGATACAGCAGGCGACCTGCGGCTTTACAACACGACAGCCAACGCCAATGTACTGACACATAAAGTCGCCCAGGCCAACGCTTCAATGATCGCCATGGCTCCCCGGGCAAATGCGATACTAATTGAAGAAGCGGGGAAACTTAACCTGCTACACATCGACAATGAGCACCCGGAGGTCTCCTGGAGCGCACTCTGGGGCAAGGTTTGGTATGAAGGTCATGAGAAACCTAAATATATCTGGCAGTCTTCTGCTGCAAACAATGACTTTGAGCCAAAATACAGCCTGATGCCGTTGGCATTCGGGACACTGAAAGCGGCATTCTACGCCATGCTGCTGGCAACGCCTCTGGCGATCTGCGGTGCAATCTATACGGCCTACTTTATGGTGCCGTCACTGCGTCGTAAGGTGAAGCCATTCATTGAACTGATGGAAGCACTGCCAACCGTCATTCTTGGTTTTCTCGCAGGCCTTTGGCTGGCCCCCTTCATGGAGGAAAACCTTCCCGGAATTTTTGTTACTCTGCTGATGCTGCCCGCCGCGATATTAGGCTTCGCTTTCTGCTGGGCACAGATGCCAAAACAGATTCGCTGGCTGGTACCGGATGGCTGGGATGCCCTGCTACTGATACCGGTGATTATTCTGGCGACCTGGCTCAGCATTGCCATCAGCCCTTCTCTGGAACTGGTATTGTTTGATGGCAATATGCGCCACTGGCTGACCAACGACCTGGGAATCGCTTATGACCAGCGTAACGCGATGGTTATCGGTATAGCGATGGGGTTTGCGGTTATCCCAACCATCTTCTCAATCACCGAGGATGCGATCTTTGCTGTGCCTAAGCACCTTAGTTACGGCTCATTAGCTCTGGGCGCAACCCCCTGGCAAACCCTGACACGAGTCGTTATGCCGACGGCCAGCCCGGGTATCTTTTCGGCGGTAATGATCGGTATGGGTCGCGCTGTCGGCGAAACCATGATCGTACTGATGGCGACAGGTAACACGCCGATTATGGACGTAAATATATTCGAGGGCATGCGAACTCTGGCGGCAAACATCGCGGTAGAGATGCCTGAGTCCGAAGTCGGTAGTACACACTACCGAATCCTATTCCTGGCTGCCTTTGTGCTGTTTATGTTTACCTTTGTGGTAAACACTCTGGCGGAAGTCATCCGTCAGCGGCTGCGCAATAAATATGGCTCCCTGTAACCTGAGTTGTTGAGGAAATATACGATATGAACATCTCAGTAAAAGAGTGGTTTAAGTCCGGTTCACCCTGGGTATGGATGAATGCAGGTGCAGTCGCCATCAGTATTATTATGGTTGTCGGCCTGCTGGGCCTGATCGCTATTCGCGGCCTGAGTCACTTCTGGCCAGCCGATATCATTCAGGGAACGTACACCCAGAATGGAGAGTCCCGTATCATCGCCGGCGAGGTGGTTGAGACCAATGAAGTGTTGACCAAACAGCTGATCGAAGCCGGTATCGACCTTCCGGATGATAAAGAATTCTCTATCCGCCACCTGCTTAAAATTGGTAACCGTGATGTCTACGGCTCAGACTTTACCTGGGTACTTGAAGACTTCTTGTCAGACCAGGCTCATCCAGAGATGCTGTTCGCAGCTGAGCGTCGTGAGTGGGGGAATTTGTATGGTTACCTGCGGACAATCAAAGAATCAGGTATCGAGATTGCTCGTTACGAGGGCAATGACAAATCTGCTGAATACCTGGCTCTGTGGGACAACCTGGATTCACGTATTCAGCGCGCTCTGGATATTCGCGATGATATTCTTCAGATTGAGAAGCATGAGATCGGGGCTATCAACTACGAGCTGGAACGCTTACGCCTGAAAGAGCGCAGCCTGCAACTCAAGGATATTACCGAAACAGCCCCTTTCATTGAAATTGAGCAACGGCGCAAAGAGCTGGACCTTAAATATGAAGGTCTGCAGCAGCGCCTGCTGGATCTCTACACCAAGATTAACCGCGATTCGATTACGGCAGAAGTAGCCAACGGTAAAATCGTTGAGGTTCAACTGGCTAAAATCGTTCGCGCATTCCGCCCCAACGATATGGGAGTGGGTCAGAAAAGCCTTCATTATGCGGCTAAACTTTGGGAATTTGTCAGCGATGATCCCCGTGAAGCCAATACCGAAGGGGGAATATTCCCGGCAATCTTCGGGACGGTGATGATGGTAATGCTAATGTCGCTTCTGGTAACCCCTTTTGGTGTTGTCGCTGCCGTCTATCTGCGTGAGTATGCCAAACAGGGCTTTGTTACCCGACTTATCCGGATCGCTGTAAACAACCTGGCCGGTGTACCCTCCATCGTATACGGTGTATTTGGCCTGGGTTTCTTTGTTTACTTTCTCGGCGGTAACATTGATGATCTGTTTTTCCCCGAGGCGAAACCGGCACCCACTTTTGGTACACCGGGCCTGATGTGGGCATCTCTGACACTGGCTCTGCTGACAGTGCCTGTGGTAATCGTGGCCACCGAAGAGGGGCTTAGCCGTATACCTCGCTCGGTTCGCGAAGGCAGCCTGGCATTGGGTGCAACCAAATTTGAAACCCTGATGAAGGTTGTCCTGCCGATGGCAAGTCCGGCCATGATGACCGGGGTTATTCTGGCAATCGCCCGGGCGGCTGGTGAAGTCGCACCGCTAATGCTGGTCGGTGTTGTGAAACTGGCACCCAGCCTGCCTTTGGATGGCAACTACCCATTCATCCATCTGGATCAGAAATTTATGCACCTGGGCTTCCACATCTTTGATGTGGGCTTCCAGAGCCCGAACGTTGAAGCTGCTCGGCCATTGGTATATGCCACCGCCCTGCTATTGGTTGCGGTTATCGCTCTGTTAAACATGTCAGCGATTGCGATCCGAAACCACCTCAGAGAAAAATACAAAGCGCTTGAGATGTAAGCCGCACACTAGATAGGTTTAATGATGACTATGGAAGCTAAAACCCATTCAATCGATATTTCCGCGCTGCAGCGCCAGAAGCAAAGCCTGCGCATGGAAGATGAGACCATTGCCCTGACCGTACGCGATCTCCAGCTTTATTATGGAGATAAACGAGCGCTGCATGGTATCAACATGGACATTCCTAAAAACCGGGTAACCGCCTTTATCGGCCCATCGGGTTGCGGTAAGTCGACCCTGTTACGTTGCTTCAACCGGATGAACGACCTGGTTGACAGCTGCCGCATTGACGGAGAAATGAGCCTCTACGGAAACAACATTTACGAACGAGGCATCGATGTTGCTGACCTGCGGCGCCGTGTCGGCATGGTGTTTCAGAAACCAAATCCTTTTCCGAAAAGCATCTATGAAAACGTGGCTTATGGCCTGCGCATTCAGGGTATTAAAAAGAAACGTTTGATCGACGAAACCGTTGAATGGGCACTCAAATCTGCGGCCCTCTGGGATGAGGTTAAAGACCGACTGCACGAAAGCGCGCTCGGCATGTCCGGCGGACAGCAACAGCGTCTGGTTATCGCACGTACTATCGCCGTTAAACCTGAAGTATTATTACTGGATGAACCGGCATCAGCACTTGACCCGATCTCTACGTTGAAGATCGAAGAGCTGATCAATGAACTGAAAAAAGATTTCACCATTGTCATCGTAACTCACAACATGCAGCAGGCTGCCCGGGTTTCCGATTACACCGCATTTATGTACATGGGAGATCTGATCGAGTTTGGTGCAACCGATAATCTATTCACCAATCCTGAAAAGAAACAAACAGAAGACTACATTACCGGTCGTTACGGTTAATTAGGGGAGCATTACAGTGAGTTACGAACAGGACCGCCATAGCAACCACATCTCCCAGAGCTTCAATGAAGAACTGGAGCAGATCCGTACAGAACTGCTAACGATGGGAGGTTTCGTTGAACGCCAGCTGAGCGATGCCGTTGAAGCTCTGGTAGAGGGTGACACCGAACAGGCAGAGCAAGCTCGCAAAAGCGATCAGGCAATCAACGACATGGAGATGATGATTGATGAGCAGTGCACACTGATCATCGCCCGCCGTCAGCCAGCCGCCGCAGACCTGCGTCTGATTATCTCTGTCAGCAAGGCCGTCAGCGACCTTGAACGAATTGGCGACGAAACCAGCCGGATCTGTCGTTACGCGATTGAGTTAGCTGATGAAGGTAAAAATGTACGGGGCTACCAGGAAGTTCGCCATATCGGTAACCTGGTGCGCGATATGCTGCAAAACTGCTTAACGGCTTTTGCTCGCAGCGATGCGGAAATGGCTTACAAAGTCGCAAAACAGGATAAAGAGGTCGATTCAGAATACCGCACAGCGATGCGCTCGCTGATGACCTATATGATGGAAGACCCTCGATACATTTCCAGCATCATGAACGTTATCTGGATATTGCGAAGCCTTGAGCGTATCGGTGACCACGCCCGCAATATGGCAGAGCATCTGATCTACCTGGTCAGTGGTACCGACGTACGCCACAGTAGCCTGAAAGAGATCAAGCGAACGGTTCGCAAAGCTGAAGAAAGAAAATAACCTGCTGCTTGCTTGTCGATCAGAGCAATAAAAAGGCAGCCTATGCTGCCTTTTTATTCTTAACAGAGCAGAAAGCTAGTCAGCAGGCTTAACCACTAAGCTGATCTGACCACCGCTGGTTGGCTGAGCCGTGAGTAACATACCTTCTGCCTGGTAACGGCCGGTATTTTTCAATTCAGAAATAACATCTTGAGGAATATTCCCGCCACTCCAGCCAGGAATAGCCTGTTTCATCAGTATTAGAAAGACCCCATCAATTTCCCAAAGATCCCCTTTCATATCGCAAACAGCTTCCCCTGTTTTGCCACCCCGACGCCCAGACTTCCCCTGAGGTTTCCTTTTTAGCTCAACTGACACACAACCACCCTGTTTTCTTTCTAAGATTCTATCTAATTATTATTGGCGTACAGCACAGCTCGCATAACATAGAACAGTATTTATTAATTTTTTTGATGCCTGACTATAAATATTATCGTAATTAGAACAATTCTTGTACTACAGGATTGTTGATTTACAAGAAAACTATCTCGACGATTACTCAAGATTACTGCTGGCCGCCGATAGCTCTGTGAGTCTCTCAACAACTTATATTAAACGATGACAAGGCACCCGGATGGCTAAATACGTTGTATATGGAAACCTTAACTGCCCTTTCAGTTATGCATTGTATGAGCTGCTTGCCAACCAAAACCTGTTGCAAAACGTTGAATGGCGTGTCGTTGAGCGCTCTAGCGAATCTGGCTCCTATTTGCACAGTGTCGAGAGCATGTCCGAGCTTGCCAGTGATATTTTCAACATCCGCAATCGCTCCCCAGGGGTGACTATTTCTCTGCCGTTAAGCCTGAGTGACAGCCTGTTCCCCTCTTTATGTGTCATTGCCGCTCAACGTAACGATCCTGTGCAATCAAACCTATTTCTCAGTAATCTTTACCGCGCGTTATGGATAAAAGGTAAAGATATCGCCAACCCCTCAACTATTTTTCACGCGCTTGAAGAGGCCGGCATAAACACTGAATTAGAAACCGACGAAGCCTGCGAAGAAACCCTTCTGCGCTGGCAAAATGAATGGGAGCATGGCAACTTTGGCCTTCGAACCCCCGCCATTGTGGCTAATGACGGGCGCCGTATGGTGGGATTATTAAACCCACAAACCGTGCTCGAGTTCATGCAGGGAGCCGACGTGGAACCCGGTACCCTCACCAGCAGTTCCCGTTATCAGGAAAGAATGACGATAGCCCTTCTTGGGGAAGACCCTATTACTGAGCTTTGGCCAATACTGTCCACGCTCAGAGATGAGAACAACATACTTCTGCCTCAGTCATTAGCAGCACTGCAAGAGATGTTGCTTTCAGACGAACGTTGCCCGGATCTCGTGCTGCTTCATAATACGGAACAGCACGCAAATCTTATCGACATCTGTCGGAGTACCTCCCATTTAACCCGGGAAAAACAGGTTCCCCTAGCCGTGATTGGCACACCCATCTCTGATACTGATGAGGTGAGCCTATATGATATGGGGGTTGCAGATTATCTGTTACAACAACGTAACACTTCTATCATTCAGGCACGCATCAACATACTCCTGCAGTTGAAGCGCGCTCACGATATGCTTGCCAGAGCAGCGAGCATTGATACCCTGACACAGGTTTATAATCGCAGAGAGTTTGAGCGCTGCTTCGAAACTGAGTGGCGCCGGGGCCAGCGTTCACGCCAATCCATTTCAGTTATCCTGATCGATATCGACCATTTCAAAGCCTACAACGACAACCTTGGACACTTGAACGGCGATAACTGCTTGCGACAAATAGCCTCAAGCATTCGGGATTCAGCCCGCCGGGCTCAAGATCTGGTTTGCCGTTTTGGCGGGGAAGAATTTATCATTCTGCTACCGGAAACTGACCGAACAGGCGCTGAAATATTAGCAGAGCATATCCGACAACAGATCATAGATCTGGATATTCGTCATAGCCCTAATTTTAAAGACCAGCCCGTTACTATTAGCTTGGGTGTTGCTTCAACGCTGCCTTCGCAGAAGGGGCAATCCCCGAAAGAACTCATCGATCAAGCTGATATCGCCCTCTATAAGGCGAAGAAACAAGGTCGCAATCAGGTTGCGGTCTTTGATGAATAGCCCTGAGGCGGGCCTCAGCAATAATCCGCAAAAGGAGGAAAACGTTCAATTAACGCTTCCCGCCCCAGCTCGCGCAGTCGCTTGATATTGCGCTCAGGAATCTGTTCCGGGTTAGAGTAATGGGTTAGCGCCCGGCTCATTTCTGCCTCACGAATAATATGGAACACCGGCCAGGGAGAACGGTTGCTCCAGTGACTCAGGTCATCTTCAGCCACGCCATGAAACAGATAGCCCGGATGGAAACTGGCCAGCTGAATCACGCCCTCCAGTCCCGCCTGCTCCAGTAACTCTTCAAACAGACGCAAGTGATCGAGATAGTCGTAAAAGTCTTCCAGGCCGGTCGGCACGATAAACAATGTAGTCGATATCTCTTTTTCACTGGCCGCCAGCAGTTGTTCGATCTCTGCCATAAAAGCGGCCACCAGCGACTCACTACCCCGAGCATCAGTGATTGCATAGCGCAGCGAATTATCCTTAACCACCGGCGCGGCAAATGGGCAAAGATTCAAGCCCACGACCATTGTCTCTACCCACTGTCGGGTAAGCTGCTCAATCTGCTCGGTTGAGTAGTGTTGTTGCGCTTTAGCCATTATCTTTCACCTGTTCCAATCGATGCTCTAACCGATACATTTTAATCCGGCTAGGGTACTATACAGCCAGTTTTTTTGCTGAGAAATGATCGTGCCAATCCCTGCAGCCCTTAATCAAAATAGCTTCGACGTTCGCTGGTATACACTGCGACGTCCGGCAGCTCCTGATGCTCCGAATATCTGGCGAAAGTGGCTACTGGACCGTGGCTCTCTGACCCAACACCTGTTGCAGGCCAGTAACGGTGATTTTAAAGTTGAGGTTGTACGCCAGATATGGGGACGTCCTACCCGCTCAGAAGCTCTGGCGCTGGGGATTTCGCCCAGACAGATAGCGTTAATCCGTGAAGTACAACTGGTCGGTCTTGGGCAACCCTGGGTATTCGCCCGAACAATTATTCCGGCGACCACCCTCACAGGTAAACAACGGGAATTAAACTTCCTGGGAAACCGTTCCCTAGGGACCGTCCTCTTCCGCGACCCAACGATGCGCAGAGGCGCTCTCCAAATCAGTCGGCTTAAAATAAGGAGTGGAGAAACGGTCTGGGCTCGTCGGTCCATGTTTAAGCTGGCAAATAAGCCCCTGCTGGTAGCCGAGGTTTTCCTGCCGGCACTACAACAGGTAAACTATCGGAAAAAATGATTATAGGCTGTTTATAATGCAATCAGGCGCTAAACCGATCGAAGCTGGCTGGCAACAAAAACTGCAGGCTTGTGGTCAGCTGATGCGAGTAAATAAGCCGATCGGCACCTACCTGGTGCTCTGGCCGATGCTCTTTTCGCTATGGATCGCGGCTGAAGGCATCCCCCCACTGAATCTGCTATTCATTTTCTGCCTCGGCACTTTTTTAATGCGCTCAGCCGGCTGTGTAATCAATGACTTCGCCGACCGAAAAGTAGATGGGCATGTAAAACGCACCGCTCAACGCCCGCTTCCCGGAGGCAGAATTTCTGCAAAAGAAGCATTAATCCTATTTTTTCTGCTGCTGGTTACCGCTTTTATTCTCGTGCTGTTTACCAATTCGATGACGGTCTACCTCTCCTTTGGCGGTGTTGCCCTGGCCGCCTGTTACCCTTTTATGAAGCGTTATACCCACCTCCCCCAAGTCGTGCTGGGAATGGCATTTGCCTGGGCGATACCGATGACTTTCAGCGCGACTCTGAATGAGATTCCACCTATCGCCTGGCTAATCTACACCGCAACCATGCTCTGGACGGTAGCCTACGATACGATGTATGCAATGGTCGACCGGGATGACGATATAAAGATCGGCGTAAAATCCACTGCCATTTTATTTGGCGATCTGGATAAAATTATTATCGGTATTCTACAGCTGCTCACCCTGATCATATTTATTATGGTGGGCCTCCAACTTAGCTTATCGATCGGATTCTATCTCGGCCTGACAGTCATGGCAGGCTTGTTTGCTTATCAGCAGCATCTGATCAAAGACCGTCAGCGGGACGCCTGTTTTAGCGCCTTTCTCAACAACAATTATGCCGGCCTGGCCCTCTTCATCGGGGTGGTAATACACTATCTAACGGTTTAATGACAAATTCACTTGCATCACCGGGTGCTTTGTCATATTTCTGTAACAGTTTCATCATCTAATATGACCGTCTGAATATATCTAATAAATGAGGTGATTGGTCATGACGTCGGGTAAACGCGTTCTGATTGTTGACGACGAGGCTCCGATTCGCGAAATGATCGCCGTTGCTCTCGAAATGGCAGGCTATGAGTGCATGGAGGCGGATTCCGCCCAGGCTGCCCATCCTATGATCGTTGATAATCTTCCAGATATGATCCTATTAGACTGGATGATGCCGGGTATCAGCGGTATCGAGTTTGCGCGACGCTTACGCAAAGATGAAATGACCTCAGATATCCCAATCATCATGCTAACGGCAAAAACCGATGAAGATAATAAGATTCAGGGTCTGGAAACCGGTATTGATGATTACATTACTAAGCCGTTCTCCCCCCGCGAGTTAGTTGCCCGACTGAAAACAGTACTTCGCCGAACAACCCCCAAAGGTATTGAAGAACCAATCACCGTCGATGGATTAACCCTGGACCCGGTCTCTCACCGGGTCAGCTCTGAGCTGAAACCACTGGAACTGGGCCCTACTGAATTCAGACTGCTGCAGTTCTTTATGACCCATCAGGATCGCGCCTATAGCCGAAGCCAACTGCTGGACCTGGTGTGGGGAGGCAATGTTTATGTTGAAGAGCGTACTGTTGATGTGCATATCCGTCGCCTGCGTAAAGCACTGGGTGACCGCCACGACTACCTGATACAAACAGTCCGTGGTACTGGCTACCGCTTTTCTTCTCAAGCGGCCTGAGACTAGCGATGTATAACGCCAGCCACTCCATAGCCAGCAACCTGTTGTTAACCGTGGTGGCTGGGTTTGTACTGGGTCTGATCATTGGCCATCCCGGCTGGACCCTGTCTGTCACCCTGATTATCTGGGGACTCTATCAGATTAAGCAGTTCAATCGATTGCAACAATGGTTGATGAGCAGTGACCGCTCTAAGGTGCCTGAAAGTCAGGGCTATTGGGGGGAACTCTTTGATGAGCTATCCCGAGACCAAAAAAGACAACAACAGCGTACTCAGTCATTACGTAATGTGATCAATCGGTTCCAGCAATCCTCCGCAGCACTGAGCGACGCTATCGTCATTATTGATGGGCAGAACCATTTAGAGTGGTGGAACAGAGCCGCTGAAGGTCTGCTAGGGATGAAAGTCAAAACCGACCGGGGTCGCTCGGTCATGAATCTGCTACGGGATCCGCGCTTTGTCCGTTACTACCGCAAAGGGCTGTATGAGGATCCGTTAGAACTCTCCTCTCCGATACACAACGATATTATCCTGGAATACCGGATTACCCGCTTTGGGGCAGGCGACCGCATTCTGGTCGCCCGTGATATTACCCGCCTCAAACAACTGGAGCAGACCCGACAGGATTTCGTCGCTAACGCTTCTCACGAGCTGCGTACACCGCTTACAGTAATTCGTGGCTACCTAGAGACCTTTCTTGACCAAGAGCTGCCTCGACCACTACAGCGCGGTCTGAGCCAGATGGAAAGTCAGTCTAAACGGATGGAAAACCTGGTATCTGATCTCTTGCTCTTATCACGCCTTGAAGCCAGCGCTCATGTCGCTGATGAACTGCCTATTCCTCTTCATTCGATAATCTACCGATTACAAGAAGATGGCCTGGCCCTCGGCAAAGACAAGAACCAAACTATTACTGTTGACCTGGAAGCAGGCAAAACGCTTCTGGGTCAGGAATCGGAGATCTTTAGTGCGATTTCAAATCTGGTTTTTAATGCGGTTCGTTATACCCCCAATGAAGGCAATATTAAGCTACGCTGGTGGACCGACAAAAAGGGCGGTCACTTCTCAGTCCAGGATAACGGCGCGGGTATCGACAGTATTCACCTGCCACGACTGCAGGAACGTTTCTACAGGGTCGATGAGAGCAGGTCCTCAGATAGTGGTGGTACCGGTTTGGGTCTGGCCATTGTTAAACATGTAATGCTTCGTCATGGCGGTCGGCTAACCATCAATAGTCAGCCGGGTAAAGGTAGTAGCTTTATCTGCCATTTCCCTTCCGATCTCATTATCGCTACGCCGGCAAAAGAGCATATAGAAAACGAATAGCAACTATAAAAAAACGCACATAATTCGTGCGTTTCTTATAGCCTCGCCGACACTGCTTATTACTCTAATCGCCCCTGATCCTGACGCAGCGTCAGGTCAATCTCAGTGTCACCTGTATATTCCTCAACCCAGAAAATGGTCGCGCCTATCACCGCGGCCGGCATCACCAGCAAATTCACCAACGGAATCATCATACCCACGGACACCAGGCCGCCAAAACCAACTGATGTTAGTCGCCGCTGCTTAAGGGAATCTTTCATATCCCGAAAGCTAACGTGATTATTATCCATCGGGTAATCACAATATTGAATCGCCATCATCCAGCAGCCAAAGAGGAACAACAGAAACGGTGCAACGATACCCAGCACCGGGATAAACGTCAGTACGAGTAAAAACAACAACCGGGGAAGATAGTAGAGTAATTTTGAAATCTCACGGGCTACCGTTCGGGGAATCAGGGCTATAATTTCCTGCCAACCGGAATCAGTTACCGTGACTCCGCGCAAGCGCTGCTCAACCTTCTCAGACAATATGCCATTGAAGGGTGCAGCAATGATATTAGCCACCACACTGAAACTGTAATACACCGTGATTAACACAAAGCCAGCTACCAGCGGCCACAATAAGTAACGGAGGAACTGTAGCCAGTCCCAGTCTGGCAAAATAGAACTCAGTAAATAATCGATCCAGTAGCCCATCTGATCAAATAGCAGCCAGATAGCCCCGGTAAATAAAAAAACATTGATCAACAACGGCACTAACACAAAATGTCGTATGCCTTTTTCCGGCAACATTGCCAGGCCACGCATAAAAAAATTTGCGCCGCGGAACGGGTTTCCTTTCATCGGGTCCTCAGTTAATTAGTTGGGTCAGCCCATAAAGTGATTATAAAAACGGACAATAACTGCCAGCAGCATCATAGACAGACCGATCCGGTTAATCATGAATTCCCGCTTAGTGAAGCTAATTGTTGCCTGCCAGAACACCAGTACGGATTTAAGATCCTGGGTTCGTAAGACGTAGAGTATCAGCGACACTACAAACACGCCAAGGCCAACCATCATTAACAGCTGTTCTGCTACTACAAGATACATCTACCCTTCACCTTCAATTATGATTCAAGGCCTTAAGATTAACAGAAATAGTCGGCATAAGTGGCTGGTTTAGCCTATAACTTTATGTGAACATGCAGCTTATTTCTCCTTCTCTGCATCGGAGTCCACTATGAAAGCAATCTCTATACATCAGTTTGGCGGCCTCGAAGAGCTAACTTACAGCACCCAGCCTAAACCCCAGCTTAATTCCGGTGACGTTCTCGTAAAAACCACTGCTGCAGGGGTCAATCCTATCGATTGGAAAACCTGCTCAGGAGGTGGCGCCAGCGGTTTCATAGATGAGATGCCGTTTATACCCGGCTGGGAGTTTTCTGGCGTTATTGCTGATGCAGGGGATACTGACTTTGAAGTGGGTCAGGCGGTATTCGGGATGATTCGATTTCCTCAACCGGCCGGCTGCTATGCCGAATATATCGCAGCACCAGCAGCCCAAATCAGCCGGTTACCCGATGCTGTGGACCTGATCACCGCTGGCGGCTTTCCTACAACAAGCCTGACCGCGTGGCAGGCCCTGTTTGATAAAGGAGCCCTTAAACCGGGCCAGAAAGTACTGATATTAGGAGCGGCCGGTGGCGTCGGCCACCTTGCAGTACAGCTGGCAAAGTGGGCTGGAGCTCATGTTACCGGTACCGCATCCATGCACAACCACGAGTTTCTGGCAACGCTGGGGTGTGAACATACCATTGACTATCACAGCCAAAATATCACCGATCATGTCAGCAATATTGATCTGATTATTGACTGTATAGGAGGGGAAACTGCAATTGAAGCCCTGCCTTGCCTGACAGCAGACGGGGCTATCGTTACGCTTCCATCGATCACAAAAGACCAGGTAGTGGCTGCAGGAGCAGCTCAAAGACGCCGGGTTGAAACCATTCTTTGTGAGCCTTCGGCAAAGCAACTCAGTGAAATTGCTCAACTGGTTGCCGATGAACAGCTACAACTGCATACAACCGAGACATTCCCTCTGGATAAGGCAGCAGAAGCTTTCGAACTCAGTCAAAGCGGCCACGTTTGTGGCAAGCTGATTCTTACAATGGACTCACAGAATTAATTCGTACTATCCAATGAACCGGCCAATTGCAGGTACTCCGCCTGCAATTGATTAGCCTGTTCTACCATTCTGACCACCGACCGATCAACCAACCCCGGAACGAACGCGTCCTTGCTGGCATCTGCTGTTTTTCGAATCCGCTCCAACTGTTGACCGATCTTCTTTAATCCCTGGTTTATCGAAGGAGTCGTATACGGTATTGCCTCTAGTTTAATCAGATTATCGCCCAGCGCCTGGTACGTTTCGCGATAAGCCGGCTCTACCTCAGCACGCATACCCCAAGCCATCATGCCATACAAAGCAGATAACCGTTGGCACAGCAATTCATGTTGCCCCATCAGCTCTAACATCTGCGCCCCCTTACTGAGGTTCCCCACTACCATGCCCTCTAGCAGTAATGTTCCCTGCTTAAGCGTATTTTCATTCATGGTATACAACTCGACTAATCGAGCCCGGTCCGGCTTCTGTTTGTACTGACGCTGTAATAATACCCAGCTTTGTTCCATCTGTTTTAATTGGTGTAACACCTGAATATCAGTAACTGCAGCATTGAGCTGTTGCTGCTGCAGATCGAAGCGCGTTATCGCCTCAGCCAGTGCCTGATTCGCTTTACGAGAGCGCACTCCCAACCCAGAAAGCACATAGTTCTTCAGCATTACCTGGATCAATGTCCGCTGTTCAACGGCAGCATTAACCACCTCCGCTGCGGTTGAAATATTCGCCGCATAAGTCGGACCTGTAACACAGAGCAACAAGAGTGAAACCATAGCAAAGCGCTTTCTTATTGTTATTAAGCACATACCGACATTACCTTCAGGCGATTGGGTTTTCGGGCTGCAACAACGTACGCACGTTGTCCAGCAACATGTTTTCTGTCCAGGGCTTGGTCAGGAAGGAGTTCACTCCGGCCGATGTAGCTTCTGCCCGGTGCCGGGTAGTCGTTCTGGAGGTAATCATCAACACTGGAATACTGTCGATCTCCTCCCTTCCCCGGATCATACTGGTCAGTTCCATTCCTCCCATCCGGGGCATCTCCAGATCGGTCAGCACCAGATCAGGACGTTTCTTACGGATCTGGTTCATCGCATCTAAGCCATCGATAGCAGTATTCACTTCATATCCAGTATCCCGCAGCAGCGTTGCAAGAGACGTTCGGGCGCTGAGCGAGTCATCCACTACGAGTAGATTCGGTAAACCCAGATCATCGCTCAGGGCTAACGGTGTAAAGAGATTCTGATTACCCACAGACTTATGCCGAATCCGCGCAGGCAGATCGATAACCGGTGCGGTATCACCATTCGCCAGTATTGTAATACCTGGTATTCCTGGAAGATCTGGCAGATAGTCGCCCATGGGCTTAAAAGCCAACTCACGGTGAGCGATCACTTCGCGCACCATGATCGCTACTTTTTCACCCGGCCCCAGATTCACCAACAATACGGGATGTACCTGACCGGACTCATAAGGCTTACCATGCTCGCCCAGCAGGGCTTCCAAACCATAGGCAGGAAAATGCTCACCCTGGCTTTCGAATCTCATACCCTCTGCCGTATCATGCAACCTTCCATCCAGCGAGATGAGGCTTTGCTCCAAACCATGACTGGCCAGTGCGTAGATCTGCTTCCCTGCCCTAACCAGCAACGTTTTAATCATCAACGAGCTGGAAGGCATCGATAATTCAAGAGTCGTTCCCAACCCCTGATCTGAGCGAATATCCAGATTTCCCTGCAATCGCATTATCTGCTGGTGGACAACATCCATGCCGATACCACGGCCAGACAATTGACTAATTTCATCCCGGGTTGAAAAGCCGGGGATCAAAATCAATCGTTCTATCTCCCGCTTCGTCAGCTCAATCGCAGGTTCAATCAACCCCCGCTGCTGTGCAACCTCACGAATTCGCCCTGTATCGATACCCGCCCCATCATCGCCACAGGTTACCCGAATCAGATCATTCTCCAGCCAGAACCTCAAAACAACTCTGCCCTGCTGGGGCTTATTCAACGATGTCCGAACATCTGGCGTCTCCAGGCCATGGTCGACGGCATTGCGAACGATATGCATCAACGGATCAGCTAATTGATTAAGAATATGACTATCCACCAATGTCGCCTCACCCTCGATAATCAGCTCGGCCTGCTTACCGGTAGTACGACAGGCCTGCCGTAATACTCGCTGCAGTCGGGCGGTTATCGACTTAACCTCCACCATCCGGGTGCTTAGCACCCTCTCCAGGGTTTCTTTCTGAACCCCGTTCTGAGCAATATGCAGCTCACTAGTCCGACGAATATGCCGGTCCATCTGCTGCTCCACTTCGTGGATATCGGCAACCGCTTCCTGAAGTCTGGAGAGACTGGTATGCATCTCGTTATAGCGGTCCATCTCCAGAGGATCAAAGGCTTCGCTGTCCTGGTCCAATCCAGGTTGCAGGGTATAGTATTCATTCAGCTGTTGCTCCAGTTCAAAGAGAACCCGTTGTAAAGCTCGCTGACGGTCACGACTTAATCGTACTGAGCTGCGTAGCTGGGAGATCTCTTCATCAAGCTGAGTATTCAGCGTCGTGCCTTCGCCTGCTAATCGCATTAAGCTGTCGAGAGAAGCCTGAGGAACACGGAAAAAGGTCTGTTCGCGATTACTGTTTTCTGCTGGCTGAAGCGGACTTTCCGGTTCGTTTTCTAACGTCTGCCGCTCTCCAGAGAGGACCGCTGCGTCCTCCTCAGGCTGGCGTTCAAGCGTAACCTCTGTTGCAGCTGGCAGGTCCAGCCCTTCACTGCGCAATCGATAGTGCCAGTCCATAACCAACTGTAGCGTTGCGCAAGCATTCTCCGGCGCGGCACCCTGATCAACAACCGACTCGCACATAACCGCGATAGTATCAGTGATCGCAATCAGGTCATCACTCAAACGCTTAGGCGGAATTTTCTCCGCGTCAGTAAATAACTCAAGAATATCTTCCAGCCGATGTGTCAGGTTGGCGATTCCACTGACCCCTGCCATATTCGCCAGCCCTTTGATCGTATGAGCAGCACGTTGCGCTTCACGAATCGCTTCAACATCTGCGGCATTCACCATCAACAGAAGCTGCTCTGATAATTGCTCCGACAGCATAGGTAGTTCGTTGAACAACATTTCAAGTAACTGGGGATCGATATCATCGGCAACCTTCAACGCAACATCAGCAGCAACGGCCTCTTCCCTTTCCAGGGTTTCAAGGGTTTGCAAGGACGCCAGGGAAAGTAATCCGCCAATATAACTGATCTGCTCTTCCGTCGGCTTAGCGGGTAACTGCAGAGCCTCCAGCTGGTCTTTAAGCACCTGCTGTCTTTCAGGGTCGGTAATATCTGTCAGGTATTTGATCAGCTCTGCCAATAACTCTCTGATCTGGAGTTGCAGCTGTGACTGAAACGACTGTGGATTGCTCAGCAACCAACAGATGTTGGTGGCAATACCCTGTGTAATCGCAGCGGCCCCCAGCAGATGCACCGAATTCAGCGCCCGAGTTACCGGTTCAAGTTGTTGTGCTATTGCAGATAATAGTTTATCCGCATTCTCCTCCGACTCCCCTAGCGTCTGCCAATTATCCAGTAACCCCTGTAACGAATCCGTCAGCATTTGCAGTACGGCAGGCTCCAGCTGTGGACCCGGCTGTTGCAGTAATGCTAAATCAACATCGCAGAAAGAGGCTGTAGTAGGTAGAGGGGAAGCTTGTTCAGCTTCGGTTTTAACGGTTTGAATATCATCGCTCTGAAGTTCGGTTTCAATAGCATCAAGTTGCTGTAGATCGGGCAGCAATAATTCAAGGAGGAACTGCCTGTCATCCTCCGGCAACGGCTCAATCCAACGCAGATCGCTCATCAAAGCCAACAGGCACTCAGCGTCCTCCACCTGTAAACTTTGCAATAACTCACACGCCCGTTTTAGCAGCTCCAGACGCTCAGGGTTGTCACTTTCAGATTCCCACTGCTCAGCCAGCAAGGCAAACAGATCAGCAAAGCCAGCGTAGCCCGCATCACCAGATATCTCCACCAGCAGATGCAACTGTTCTACGCCAGATTCAGTCTCTAAGCTGGATAACTGCGCTAACTGCTCCCCCCAGCCTGCAGCTAAACTACTACCTGAGCTTTCAGGCAAGTCTTGCCCGGAAACACTTTCCGTAACCGGCGTAGATTCAAGCACGCAATCAATCAGCGTCTGACAATCCTGCTCAAGCAAGTCTGCAAGAAAATCACAATCTTCAGCCTCGAGTGGCTCTGGCCAATGTGTATCGCTCAAACAGGCCAGCAAGTACTGCCAAACACCGGCTTGAGGCTGATGAATAAGCTCACCCAGTGCCTGTGAAAAGTCGATCAACAGAACCCGTTGCTCTGCCAACTCTTCGATCTGTTCCAGCTGTTCAAGCTGCTCAGCAAAGAGCGCCAATGCATCAGCAATACCGAGCAGCCCCGCTTCGCTATACGAATCAACCAGCCCCTGAAGCGAATCAATCAGCTCCCCAGGGACGATTTGTGAATCAATCTGTGTCTGTAACAACGCAAGAAACTGGTTTGCGGCTGTGATACTTTCGCGAGTCATGCTATTTGCCTATTAGATGGCTCAGGAAACGGCAGGGGCCGCCAACTTAAATACACTGACAGAGCGCTGCAATTCCTGTGCAGCATCTACCAGTTCATCTGACAATTCCGCCTGCTGTAACATCTCTTTGTTTGTCGCCATCGTGGTTTCATCAATTTTACCCGCACGTTCACGCAACTCTTTCGCTACTTTCGCCTGTCGGGCAGAATTCTGTGCAATACGAACCACCGACTCTACCAGCGTTTGTGTGGTCGAACGGGTCTCATCCATACGTTCACCCGCTTCCTCTGCCAACCGGGTTCCCTCGACAACGTCGGTAATTACAGTGTTCATAACATTAATAGTATCTGCGGTCTCAAGCTGGATATTATTTACCAGTGACTCGATCTCAGAGGTTGCTTCACGGGAGTTCTCCGCCAAACGCTGTACCTCATCTACCACCACCATCAGACCCCGACCTGCTTCACCCGCCGATGCCGCGTGCATACTCGCATTCAGAGACAATACATGGGTTCGTTCAGAGATATTATTGATCAGGTTGACGATACCGCCGATCTCCTGAGAACGTTCTCCCAAACGCTTAATCCGTTTTTCTGCTTCGTGGATAGTTTGGCGAATTTTGTTAATACTACCAATTGTCTGAGATACTGAATCCATCGCTGTTTCAGAGGTTTTAATCGCTTTCTGAGAAGCGTTGTTGGTCAATACAGCCAGCTTTGAAATAAGCTCCATCGCTTTGATTGCCGAGTCCAGACCCTGCAAGGTTTCGACAATCTCCTCCTGCTCCTTACTGGCATATGTCAGTACGGTTTCAGACTGCGATTTAACCTGCACTGATGCGTTATTTACCCGGGTCGATACTGCATTCACATCGTTAAGTACAGTTTCTATCGATGTGGTCAGCTGGTTAATCGAGTCAGCAATCGCACCGGTTACGTCCTCTGCAACCGGAACCCGAACCGTTAGGTCACGCTGACTGATCAGGAATACATTCTTAATCAGCTCAATAATCGAGTTGTTAAGTGTTTTGTTTTCGTCTTCTTTTGCCGTCAACGCCAGTTCTTTCTCATCCAGCAAGTTATCCAGTACCAGGCCTAGCTGCCCCAGTTCATCCCGGGCCTCCAGTCTGCTGCGGGCCTCTACATCACCCTCGCGTATCCGGTTAACGGTGTCCTGCAGTTTATTGACCGGATCAACCACCCCGTATTTAACAATCGACATAGCGACAGCCATCGCAACAAGCATTAAGCCCATTGAAGCAAAGAAATAGGTCACCATTGACAGCACTTCTTCCGCCTGAAGATCACTGTTCTGAACTTTATAGCTATCGGCCAGCTTAATTACCTGACCAATAAAAGGCTCCAGCTCAACAATAATGGTTTGTAACTGTTCAAACTGACCGGTGCCACGCTCTACAGAGTCTGACAACTCAGCAAATAGCAGTGCCACTTCACCCAGGTTATTAATCACGGCCGTTCTGTTCTGCGGAAACTGCTTTACCGCCTTTGCCGCTTCCATCTGATTTTTCAGGCGTAATATCTGTGAGGCAACAGAGTCATTCGTTACCGTTCGACCACCACTGGCAATGTATTCATTCATGTTACTTTTTAACGTATCGAAAGAGCTGCGTAACCAGTCCCGCTGAATCCAGATAATCAGAGCATCGGTCTCCCACAACAGCTTATTTATCTGACCAGAAATGCCCTGGTCTGCTGTCAGGCCTGCGGTTACTGAAGCTTCGGATGCGTCATAGAAGGTGTCCTGATAATTATCTATAACTGATTGAAACCGGGCCACCAGAGCCTGGTCCTGTTCCGTTCGCAGATACTGTTTCATCGTCTGAATATCTGAATCTACCTTCGCCATGGTGTCGTTGTATAAAGGCAACTGCGCCATATCTTTATCAACCTGAAAGCTCTTCTCGTGATATCTGGCCAGGGCGATATTAGAACGAATATCACTGACTAGCAGCAGAAAGTCATTCAGCTCCTGGCTACGAGCTTCAGCCTCTTCCTTTATTACAACCGTCTGATAGAAAGATGCACCCATAAAAATAAGCCCGATCACCAGCAATGCGCCAGCAACAGCAAATTTAACCGGCATTCGGATACTGCGGAATTCCCAGATCTGGCGATCATTTGTTGTTTTCATTTGCCAGAATGAACTCATTTTCTTTATACCCCGTTAAATTAAATACCCTGATCGATATTCAGGTTAGATTCGGCTCTTCTAAATCGTTGTTTTTGAGCAATAAAATATGCCTGGTGATTCAGCTCAAACCAAACAGAATTTTGATGCTGATACTGCCCACCGCAGATATTCTTTAGAATATCCGGGATAGGTAAAGACACATCTTGAGGCAACACTTGAGGACTGGTAACACTTTCCGGAGTGTCCGCCAACAGTAATGCGGCAGCTTCCGGGTGCTCTCCCAATAACAACAACCAACCTTCTTTCTGATTGGTAGCCTCCAGTCCCAACGATGCAGCAAAGTCATACACTGGGACAGCTTCACCCCGGTGATTCATGAAACCCACGAACCAGCCCGGAGTATCAGGTATCCCACACACCTGCTCACAACGAAGCAATTCCGAGCGGGTTTGCGACTGCAATAACAATTGCAGGAATCCCACCCGAAACCCGTGCCGCAAGTCATAAGCCCCGGTTGAGGGAGCAATATCAGAGAAAGCCTCCACCTGGGGCTCGTTATTAAGCAACTCCATCGCCAGGCTCAAAGGAATTCGTTAACACGAGCGAGCAGTTCCTGATCAGCAAATGGTTTTGCAATCATCGCTTTAGCCCCCTGTAATTGTGCCCAGACCTTATCTGCTTCCTGATTTTTACTGGAAACAATCACCACCGGTATATTCCGGGTTTCAGCCATAGAGGTGATCTGCCGACACGCAGCAAAACCGTCTACCTCAGGCATCACAACATCCATTAGAATCAGGTCTGGCAGCTCTTCCAACGCCTTAGTCACTCCTTGTTGCCCATTCGCCGCCAGGATCAACTCAGCATCAACACTACTCAGCAGATTACTGATGTGTTGCTGCTGTACAGGGTCATCATCTACGACCAGGATTTTCTTACTCATTACTGCTCCAATCAATTTGTCAGATAACGGGCTAAATAATCTCGCCTATTTACCTTTTAATCTTGTTTAAATTCATCGACCCAACCAGACACCCGGGTGATTACTTTTTGAAACTCTTCATGATCGATCGGCTTAGTCAGATAAGTAGAGCAGCCGGCCATAATTCCTTTCACTTCATCCAAAGGTGAGGTCTTAGATGTCAGCATAATAATCGGGGTTTTCTTTAAGCGGGGTATCTCCCGCATACGGGTACAGGTCTCAAAGCCATCAATACCCGGCATCAATACATCAAGAAATATAAAATCAAACTGATCATTGACGATCTGTTCCAGCGCCTGCTCACCCGAATCTGCATAGACCAGCTCAATCGTAGCCGGTAATTTCTCCAGCTCCAGTCTGAGCGCCTGCTGCATCGAGCTATTATCATCAACCACCAAAACCCGGTATCCGCCACTCTCTGTCGTCGGCGATATCGTTGACGCTACAACATTTTCATACTTACTAAAGCGGTTATCAGTCGATGTAGCAGCCTCTAATTCCTCCGGGGTCAGTTCCTCATTTTCTGATGTCATATCATCAAGTGTTCTGATAACACGGGAAGAGATAAGTGGGTAGCGGATATGCCCCAACCCTTTATCTTCAGGCGGAAGCTTACTCACCTGCACCATACGCGAACGGTAGGCTTCAGGAAGAGACTCAAGCTCAGGGTCTGTCATCGCATCGGCTCCGAATAGCAATAACAGGTCTGGTGGGGTATGAGCATCAAACTCCACCAGTTCATATCGCTGGTGCTTGGACAATTCGAGTATCCGTGCCAACTTTTGCTGTTGGTCAGCGGGAAAGCTTAACGTGCCAATATGCATAGTTGTTCCTGATTATCCCAAATACCTTAATATTGAATCCGCTCCATGAGCCGACAGAAAGACATACAACATTTACAGTCAACAAAACGATGAACAAAGATAGATATAAGCAGGTAGGTATAAACAGGTCAGATGTGAGTAGTGCAGAGATATTGCCTAATCAGAAAAAAGATTCAGCACCCTAGATTCTATAGGCGAAGTTACTCTACAACATAATCAGATAACATCCTGTATCTGAGAGACTCAATGTCAAAGAAGACAGAGCCCATTTACCTTTCTTATATTTATTGTTTGTAAGCAATGCTTTTAATATTCTGTTTGTATGGCTGGCGAAAGAAAAAATGAACAACGCCGACCTCAAACGAGCGTATTAAACTACGATGAGAATGGATATTTTACAAGGCCTCTAACGAGAGAGTTTTAGGAAAAACAGCTTATGAAGGGCTCAAAGGAAGGAAAACAGAGCTATCGATTTTTATTTGAAAAGCTCAGGAAAATCAATAAACAAGGAGCATAACCAGATCGGTAGTACTCTAATATCAGATCATTCTTACAAATTACCCAAATTGGGTAATTTGTAAGAATATTGGGCTCAGGCTCTCATTATTGGCTACACAATTTCTGCTGTTGGCGTATTAACAAACGACACCCCTTAGCCAGCATACCTAATTCACTACACTGCTCTTTGACCCAGGCTTTATCATCACTCGTTGCTGATTCATTGTAAGCGGGCACCTGACCACAGAAACCCTCTGATGGAAGGCTTTCGTTCCAACAAGCTTTCAAAAATGCTCCTCCGTTTACCGTGCAACGATATTCAGATTCTTTACAACTTTCCACTCGCTGCAATGCCGTAGATAAACAGCCTTGCTGATCAGTTTGTTGACCTGCTTCAGCGCCTTCACGCTTTTGTTGTTCAACCACTTGCTGATTTGTCTCATTCCAGCTTTCGAGCCACTCAGGGCCATAAAGCCAGCCATAAAAAACACCCACCAAAACAGCCAATAATAAACCCAGCCAAAAGCGTCGCATTCTATTTAATCCCTTTAAATCAGCGAGCTCTCACGTAGAGCCCAATCAAACAAAAACCGAAGCCAACTGCTGAAGCCAGCATCGTCAAATTTACAAAAAGAGGGTTTCGCGCCCCAAAAGGAACAAACGGATGACTTTGGGTCATATCGCAGGCAGATATCAGGTAATCAAATGAACCACCGGCTGATAAGCACTCATTTACTGCACTCTGTTCAGACCAAAACACGGCCATCAGAATGACTCCCGGCAGAACTAATAATAACAACCCCAGCCGTATCATTGTTCGTCACTAACGCCGATATTGCTGACACCGTCATTGGCCGCCAGCCGCTTGAGGTCGCTTATTGTTGCCGCTGTGGCATTTTTCATACCACTCAGTCGGGTAATAACTTCTTCCTGAAAACTTTCTTCCTGAAGCATTAAATCATGATTGCTGATGCAACGAAGCAGCTCTTCGTCCGACATATCAGCGTCTGCAGTCACCTCGATAAAGGTTGCAACACTTTCCAGTGACAGATTGCCCACATTAGTCGCCTCTGCCCGATTAGGTTCCAGCAGACAGTTGATAGTTGAATACAGCGCAACCATCGCATCCAACGCTGGCGAGGCTCCGTACATATCAAACTCTTCAAGATCAGGCATGTTCACTTCAACATTAATCTGTTGAACTTCAAAATTCATTTTTGCGCCGGTATTACTCAGTTTGCTCCAGATACCATCCAGAATACTGCGAACCTGATCACGATCACCAAACTCCAGCAGAGAAGAGAATAGTGCAAAATTGGGAAACATCCGCTCAGTTACAGCTACTGAGAAAGCGCTCAGCTGCCAGCCTTCAAGAACCTTAAGCTCCTTTTCCAGCGACCATTGTGACATCAGATTAACTCCAGAATTGTGTTTGCCTTATTGTACAGCGCAATAATCATTTTGCAGCAGTTATCATCGATTTATACCCCACCAAACCAACACGGCTAACATCATATTTCTTGTTACTAATCCCCTGATTCAGTTCCCTTTTTTACTGTATACTCGAAAAGCAACGCGGGCTCTGATCGGAAAACAATAAAACCATGAAAAATAACGCTATCGCAACAATTATCAGAGGGCTGGACGGCTTCAGCGAATGGACCGGTCGCTCTATCGCCTGGTTAACACTGTTAATGGTCTTAGTAACCTTTGTAGTCGTTGTTATGCGCTACGTCCTCAATATCGGTAATATCCAGTTACAAGAATCGATTATCTATATGCACAGCTTCATCTTCCTACTGGGAGCAGGCTATACCCTGAAGCATGATGGACATGTCCGCGTAGATATATTCTATCGACCACTGGGAGAGCGGGGAAAAGCCATCATCAATATCATTGGCACCTTGTTTTTGCTTTTGCCTGTTTCAGGCTTTATCTTCTGGATCTCCTGGGAGTATGTCGCCTTCTCATGGCACACTCTGGAAGGCTCGCAGGAAGCTGGCGGCATTGAAGCGCTATACGTTCTTAAAACCTCTCTGCTACTGATGCCGGTATTGATGATCCTGCAAGGTATTGCAGAGTTACTGCGCAACTTTATGGCACTCACCGGACAAGATCACTTGCCAGAAACGGATATTCAGGAGCGCCCCTTATGAGCGAACTACTGCCACTTCTACTCTTTCTGGCGGCAATCTTAGTCCTGCTACTCGGCTATTCTGTTGCCTTTTCATTGGCCGGTACGGGACTTATTTTTGCGGCTATCGGCATTATGACGGGGCACTTTGAGCCCAGTTTTCTGGAGGCAGTACCCAATCGCTTATTTGGCATCATGAATAACACGGTACTGATTGCTGTACCTCTGTTTGTCTTTATGGGCGTTATGCTAGAAAAATCCAAAGTCGCAGAAGAGTTGCTGGATACCATGGCAGCTCTCTTTGGTCCTCTTCGGGGAGGTCTGGGAATATCAGTCACCGTGGTTGGCATGTTGCTCGCTGCCAGTACCGGCATCGTCGGAGCGACAGTCGTAACTATGGGCTTACTTTCACTACCAACGATGTTACGACGAGGCTACGATCCTAAAGTCGCCACCGGCGTCATCTGTGCCTCAGGGACATTGGGTCAGATAATTCCCCCGTCAATAGTACTGGTGCTTTTAGGAGATGTAATATCCTCAGCCTATCAGCAGGCCCAATTAGATCAGGGCATATACTCACCGGAAACAGTCACCGTTGGTGATCTATTTCTCGGCGCCCTGCTACCGGGATTACTCTTGGTCGGTGCTTATATTCTCTATCTTATATTTAAAGCCATCTTCCACCCAGAAACCGTCCCGGCTATTCCTCAGGATGAGCGGGATGCGATGGACAATATGTTCAAGCGAGTCATCTCAGCGCTATTGCCCCCCATTTTACTCGTCGGTTTAGTTCTGGGCTCTATATTAGGAGGTTGGGCCACACCCACTGAAGCCGCATCAGTGGGTGCCGTAGGCGCAATGGTGCTGGCCATGGCACGTCGCTGCTTTACTTTAGCTATCCTCAAAGACGTTATGCGTACGACCACCCAGGTCAGCTCAATGGTATTTATCATTCTGGTCGGGGCGTCCATCTTTTCACTGGTATTTCGAGGCTATGGCGGTGATGACCTGGTAAGAGAGTTTCTTGCAGACCTGCCTGGTGGCGTCTTTGGTGCCGTCGCACTGGTGATGCTGGTGATTTTTCTGCTGGGCTTCTTCCTCGACTTTATCGAGATCACTTTTGTCGTAGTACCCATCGTAGCGCCAATCCTGCTGGTTATGGGGCTGGATCCTATATGGTTAGGTGTAATGATAGCGATAAACCTGCAAACATCCTTTCTCACCCCTCCTTTTGGGTTTGCGTTATTTTATCTGCGCGGTGTCGCACCCGAAAGTATCTCAACCATGCAGATCTATCGAGGAGTCATTCCCTTCATCCTGATCCAGCTAGTTGCCCTACTTGCGATAGCGCAGTGGCCAGGGTTAGCTACCTGGTTGCCAAACCTGGTATATGGTTAAGTTAAAAAACAAAAAAGCCTCATGATATATACCATGAGGCTTTTAACTATTAAATTATTTTACTTATTTTGATGAATCAGTATCCCAACCCCAAGTAGAAGCTGCCTTATCAAAACTAACCGCTTTATCAACATGCTGAGTAGAACTACTGCGCATTTCTGAACTATGAATTCCATAACTGGAATTAACTTTTGAATTATTTATGACATGGGTGGAATAAGGGTCGTTTAGCATAGAATTCGCAGAAAAGGCGCTGGATGAAATCATGGCTAAACTCAGTGCAATACCAGATAATAATTTTGTGTTCATGGCGATATCCTCATATATTTTCAATTCATATTTAATATATAGTTCTTTACTGAAATATGGCTGAAAATAATAATTATATTTTGATGTTTTTTATTAAAATTAACGTCACATAAGATAATAATGTAATTATTAAAACTAATAAGCTATTACGTAATTCTATTAACAAAATAACTCATAGCTAACACTATAAGTGTCTTTGTATATAACCCGTTAATTTACCTTGATGAATCAGTATCCCAACCCCAGGTATAATCCGTCTTATCAACACCAACCGCTTTATCAACATGATGATTAGAGCTGTTGTTAGTATCTGAACTGTGAATTCCATAGCTGGAATTAACTTTTGAATTATTTATCACATGGTTGGAATAAGGGTCGTTTAGCATAGAGTTTGCAGAAAATGCGCTGGATGAAATCATTGCTAAACTCAATGCAATACCAGATAATAATTTTGTGTTCATGGCGATATCCTCATATATTTTCAATTCATATTCAATATATGATGTCTTCCTGAAATACCGCTGAAAATCATTATATTTATGATAATAAATTTTTATAAAGGTTAGTTATTATCTGGCAGCATAAAAAAGCCTCATAACTAACGTTATAAGGCTTTTATAAATACAATTATTTCACTTACTTTGATGAATCAGCATCCCAACCCCAGCTAGAGGCTGCCTTATCAAAACTAACCGCTTTATCAACATGCTGATTAGAACTACTACGCATTTCTGAACTATGAATTCCATAACTGGAATTAACTTTTGAATTATTTATGACATGAGTGGAATAAGGGTCGTTTAGCATAGAATTCGCAGAAAAGGCGCTAGATGAAATCATAGCTAAGCTCAAAGCAATACCTGTTAATAATTTAGTGTTCATGGCGACATCCTCATATGTTTTTCAATCCACAGTCAATATATGATGCTTTCCTGAAATACGACTGAAAATCACCATTACCGTTATAACATTTAAAACTTAATACTATGGATATGTTATAAGAGCCAAATATCACCCTGACCAGATAAAGCCTCCTATGGCACTAGCGTTGATCTTTTATTCTCAGAGCAATCAAAAGTCACAGCCAGCGATACAGGCTTTTTTGATAGCACAGCCTCTCCCTTTATAAAGAGCCGGTCATAGACTCTGGAATGACTACTTGAAGCACAAAAAAAACAGGCATTACAGCCTGTTTTTTTCTAATTGAGATAACTTACAAAGAACGGGCGTTCAGATAAGCCTGTTCAGATACCGCATGCCACTGGGTAGCCTGATCACGGAACTTAACAAAAGACTCAAAGACTTTCTGTGACATCGGATCTTTCGCTGCCTCTTCAGATACCACTGCATCAGACAAGGACTTGATCTCTTTCAGTACTTCGTCCGGGAACTTGCGTAACTCAACACCATGTTCAGTCACCAATTGTTCCAGTGCGCGGTTGTTCTTCGCTGTGAAGTCAGCCAGCATATCCTGGTTTGCCACTCGAATCGCACTACGCACAATAACCTGCAAATCTTCAGGTAGCTTCTCAAAAGCTTCTTTATTAATGAAGCTTTCCAGAGTTGTACCTGGCTCATGCCATCCAGGGTAGTAGTAGAACTTAGCGGCTTTATGCAAACCAAAGGCCAGATCATTGTATGGGCCCACCCACTCGGTTGCATCGATAGCGCCTGACTGCAAAGAGGGGAATATCTCACCACCAGGTAGCAGTACAGGTGTACCTCCAGCCCGCTTAAGCACTTCACCACCCAGACCCGGAATCCGCATTTTCAAGCCTTTCAGGTCTTCTAGAGTGTTAATCTCACGATTAAACCACCCGCCCATCTGAACACCGGTATTGCCGGCTGCCCCAGGGATCAGACCAAATTCAGCATAGACCTCTTCCCATAACTCCATACCACCGCCGTGGTACAACCATGAGTTCATCTCCTGAGCCGTCAGCCCGAAAGGTACCGCAGCGAAGAATTGTGCTGCACGGGTCTTACCTTTCCAATAATAAGCGGCACCATGTCCCATTTCGGCAGTACCACGAGATACGGCATCAAAGATCTCCAGCGCGCCTACGAGCTCTTTAGCCCCATAGACTTTTACATTGATTCGCCCACCGGACATTTCGCCGATCAGAGCTGCCAGGTTATTCGCCCCGGTACCCAAACCAGGAAAGTTTTTTGGCCAGGTTGTTACCATCTTCCATTCGATGGTCTCTGGCTTAGCGGCGACTGGCGCAGCAGGTTGTGCAACCGGCTTACAATCAGCAACCGGCGCTTTTTGTTCCGTACATGCAGCCAGGCCCGCAGCAGCGGCACCCAGACCCAAGACTTTAACAATCTCACGACGTTTCACAAGGCATCTCCCTAATCGTCAATTTATTCTATTTTTATACATAACCCAATGAACATAGCACCAAGTTTTAAATCCTGCAATTTCAAATAGTAAGCCCGTTGCTTTACCTGATTTTTCGCAACTAAAAAGCACTAATAATAAGATAAGGGTTAATTCTCTTGAACAAAATTACTGATATACTCATTGCCGTCACATTACGCATAACCTGAATACGGAATCCAGCTTGCAATCACTTAACCTTCTAAAGTCTATTGCTGATGCAAAATCGAATCTGCGTAAGTCTGAGCAGAAAGTTGCCGATTACGTACTGGAGCATCCTTCAGATGTAATTCATATGCGAATTGTTGACTTAGCTTCAGAAGCAAATGTGAGCGAGCCTACGGTCGTGCGTTTCTGCCGGGCACTCAATTATGATGGGTTTCAGGATTTTAAACTGACGCTAGCCCAGGGCCTCGCGAGTAATGCTAATTTCGAACAGTTTTCCCTCAACAGCAAAGATACAGTAAGTGAATTCAAGCAGAAAATTTTCGACTCAACCGTCGGTAATATGATGCGCGTACGGGAAGAACTTAACGCTGAAACCCTTGAAGCCGCTATTGATGCAATTGCCAATACCAATCGCCTTGAACTCTATGGCTTTGGCGCATCAGCCCCCGTATGCAATGATGCTCAACATAAATTTCATCGCCTTAAAATCGCAACATCAGCCTATTCAGATCCCCATATGCAGATGATATCGGCAACGACGCTGACTGAGCAGGATGTAGTTATCGCTATATCCCAAACAGGTCGCACTAAGGATCTTCTCCATTCAGTGAAGCTGGTAAAAGATGCCGGAGTAACCGTCATCTCCCTTTGCCCCAGTAATACGCCACTCTCTGACCTGGCATCTATCTCTATCCATATCGACCTGGAAGAAGATAAAGACCTCAGCACGCTGATGTCTTCCAGAGTTGTACATCTGGTTGTTATCGATGTACTGGCCGTTGGAGTGGCAATGAAGCTAGGACCAGGATTACTCGACCACCTCAAGACTATTAAGCGGGGCCTGAAAAGCCTGCGTCAGAATGATAAGCGCCTGCCCTTGCGCAAACCTGCTGACTGATTTGCGCCTTTTATTCTCATTTCTGTAACATTTCTCTGACATATTTAATTCAGCTAAAGACAGCTTTAAGGGCTACGCATATTTGAAATTCTCTTTTGTCTGTTATAAAAAAGAGTTTAGCTGTTAATCAATAAAGCAAAGCCGCCGGTTAGCCGTCTCTGGAATAAGGCTGCCAGGTAGATTTTACAGAACGTATAGGAGCCCCTGCTATGCTAATACGGAAAGGTCAGAATCTCAGCGAAATTCAAACCGAAGTCTTTGATATAATTGTTGGTATTGAAGAGGAAGCCCAACAGGCTATGAAGAAAAAAGCCTCTGCAAAAAGCCTCGTTTACCGACGTGCCATTGAAGAACGCAGAAAGAAAAAAGAGCTCGAACATCAAATTAACGATGAACTCTGGTTTGAAGACATCTAACTATCGACGATAAAAAAGCCTGCATAAGCAGGCTTTTTTAATTTTTTCTGTTACATCTCCGGATAAAGAATATCCAACGGTACTGAGCGACCACTATCGATTACTATCGAAGCATGCTTACGCTTCAGCTTGCGCGGTTCTGATACACCACATGAGTGAGCAATCATCTCCACCTCATTCACCAGATGCTGATGATAGCTTGTCACCCTGACAGATTTATTTTCCGGTACCAGGCCTCGTTGCAGGTCTTCATCATGGGTTGTAATACCGGTTGGGCAGGTATTCTTATTACACTGCAACGCCTGAATACAGCCTAATGCAAACATGAAGCCTCTGGCACTGACACAAAAATCAGCACCCATACACAGCGCTGCAGCGACATCTGTAGGGTTTATACACTTACCTGAGGCGACCACTCGAATCCGATCCCGCAGGCCATGCATTATCAACTTATTCACCAAGGCTGGCAGGCTCTCCCTGAGTGGTAACCCGACACTATCCATCAATGGCATCGGTGCTGCTCCGGTCCCCCCGTCACTACTATCAAGCGTAATAAAGTCTGGTGCTTCTTCTATACCCCTGGAGACAATCTGCTCACAGAACTCGTCCAGCCAGTCAGTTGAACCCAGCACCAGTTTGAAGCCTACCGGCTTCCCCGTAACCTGACGAATATGACTGACCGAATCCAACAGATCGTCGATTGAAGCGATATCCGGGTGCCGATTCGGACTTATAGACGCATGCCCTTCCGGAATACCTCGAATTGCCGCTATTTCAGCGCTGACCTTCTCAGCCGGTAACATGCCACCTTTACCCGGCTTCGCGCCCTGGCTAAGTTTGATCTCAAACATTCTGACATTTTCATACGCGGCTTTTTCTCTCAGCTTCTCATCACTGAGCATACCGTGCTCATCACGCACACCATACTTAGCGGTACCTATCTGACAGACGATGTCACAACCACCCTCCAGATGAAAAGGCGATAACCCCCCCTCACCGGTATTCATCCAGCAACCCGCCTCATTAGCTCCCCTAGAGAGCGCCTGAACGGCAGGTTTGGACAAAGCCCCATAGCTCATACCGGAAATATTAAAGAATGACTTTGCATCAAAAGGGTGTCGACAATGAGGTCCAATGCGCAGCGGCTGATTCTTCACCGCATCTTCTTTCATCGTAGGAAACGGGCAATTAAGAAAAAAGTAAGTGCCGGGAATACGCAGGTCCCTGGATGAGCCAAATGCAATCGTATTATCAATATCTTTTGCTGCCCGATAGCACCAGCTACGCTGCGCCCGGTTAAAAGGCATCTCTTCTCTGTCCATAGCAAAGAAATATTGACGGAAAAACTCTCCCAGATGCTCAAACACGTAACGGAAGCGGCCAAATAATGGATAATTTCGTCGAATAGTCTGAGTGGTTTGATTCTTATCTATCTGATAAATAATCAACCCGGTTACCAGCCCACCAATGACGATCAACAGCAAAATGCCGCCCAGAATTGCTACGAAGTTAATCGCAAAGCTACTGACGGGATCGATCATATTCTGCACTCCTTGTTATTGTTTATTAGCGCATATAAAGAAACAGATATCCCAATCCTAACCTGTTGCATCGGCAATGCCTACGGGAACATAAGGCTAAGACAAAATTTTATTCCTGAGGACAAATCTATAGACAAGTTGTTGACACTATTCCGAAAAAAGAAAGTACTTTAGATATAAATAATTCAGGTAAGCTAACACTATTATTAAATTAATCAGGATTTTCACCCTGTGCGAAACAGTCCTCTGACCTGATCCCGGAAACCCGGAAAAACAACATCTTCAACAAAGTTTCTATCTAAGCCCATATGTTGATGTAAAACACCGGCAAACAAAGCACGCATATCAAGTGTCGGCTGTATATCACGTCCTTCAAACAACTGATTCTTAGCCAGGCCCGGCCAGTCACTCTCTACCCGCCCCCCTCTGACTGCACCGCCCAGCAGAAACGCAGCGCTACCGACGCCGTGGTCCGTACCGGATGTACCATTAACCGCCACCGTCCGTCCAAACTCAGTGACAACCAAAACAGCCGTCTGCTGCCAGACTGAACCCATATCATGCATTAAGTTTTCTAAAACAGTGTCAAGCTCACGAAACCTGTTAGCTAACCGGCCTTTTGTTGTGCCTTGCCATGCATGGGTATCCCAGCCACTGCTATCCATTACGGCTATTCTAGGACCATCAATCCGAGTGATAAATCTGGCTGCAGCTTTAGCAACTGTCGATAAATTATTTCTTCCCTTGAGCTTCCCCCCCATAGAGTTGATCATCTGATCTGCATTAAAACCAGCCTGAAGCTTTGGCCCTAAATAGGAATCCTGTTCATACAGCGCCATTAATCGTTCCAGTGTATCTTCATCTGGGTCGGGTAATCGATCCGGAGCCCAGGCTCCCACCGGCACTTGCCCTTGAACAATACGCGGTATTCCTGCACCCAATGAGTATGCATATTGTTCAGGGCTACGACCTGCTGTTAACCCAGTCAAAGCCCGATATAACCAACCGCTTGAATGCCCCAATGGAGCAGTCAAACCAGTTTCCAGTACATCTTGAGCATAAAAATGTGAACGTTGAGCATAGGGGGGCGCAATAGCCTGAAACACTAGCGCTTCCTGACGTCTATACAGCTTGGCAAGGCTTTTAAAGTTGGGGTTTAAGCCAAAGAAGCCATCAAGATCAATTGCTCCTTCCGCCATTCTCGGAGTATTCAGCGCAAGCTTACCTCGTGAGGAACGATAAAAAGGATCACCATAAGCAGGCACAGCAGCCAGACCATCCATCCCCCCCCTTAAGATAATCACCACTAAACGCGGATCTTTAATACTATTGGCAAATGATATTGGCGTGGTAAAACCCAGTGTCAATAAACTGCAAGCTTGAATAAACTGACGGCGACCAATTCCAGATAGCATTATCATCTCCACTGAAAATAAGGTGAAGCTAGCATCAGGCTAGCCGCCTGTGCAGGGCTTGCTGCCCGGCTCATAGCCAGCTTAAGGTTATCAGCTTCTGCAGGTAACACTGTGATAAGCCACTCAATCATTCTGGGAGAGGCTCCAATAGCTGAGCCGGCGGCTAGACCCCATTCAACTCGTTTTTTTAAAGCACTGGACGAGCTCCAGTAGCGAGCCTCATCTGACCATCCAGCAGGAGAGTTTGCTAAGAAAGGCGGTTGATTCATTGTCACTAACCCGGTTCTGACAAACTTTTTAATCCTGCCTCCCATTGATAGATCAATTGTTCTCACCGCTGATAAAACATAATCATAAGGCGTTCTGAATTTTTTTAGCGCAGGATCCCAGGCAGCCTCCAGGTTAACGAGAGTACGATGTAAAGTTGGCAAATGCCCCTTACTAATAAGAAAGCTTCGTTCGAGGATACTTATAACCTCAGCTGGCGGATTGTCTGCTATAAAGTGCTTTGCCAGTTTGGTCGCTATAAAACGAGCAGTAGAAAAATCCAAAGCCAGATCGGTCAACGCTCTTCTTCCCTGTTCCAAGCCTTCGAAATTATACTGCTTCCCCAATAACACCTGTGTACCGGGCTGATGCCGGTGTTTAGAAAAGTAGAATTCTCCTGGCTTTACTCTGGGGTTCTTACTTTTAAATCCGCCGCCGCCCCAACCAGTAATCATATTTGCCAGCGCCAGCACATCCTTTTGCTTATATCCCCCTGAAACACCCAGTGTATGCAGCTCAAGTATCTCCCGGGCCAGGTTTTCATTGAGGCCCCGTTTAGACTTTCGTCCCGCAACAGAGTCCGGGCCAATAGAACGATCATTGTCCAGATAAATCAACATCACTGGATGGGAAACAGCTGCCAGCAGCATATCTGAAAAAGAGTTATTCAGGTTCGAGCGGATCGCTTCATTTTCATACGCAACACAAGCCAAGGATATGATTCTTTTTCCTTTACGTGAAACAGAAAAATGGTTGCTGTAAAACTGAACTAATCGTTCTCTAAAGGGGGTTCGGCTTTGCGCAGCATATTCAAAGCGTTTATTGAAGTTGCTTAACTCTCTGTCAGCAAAGCTCTTTTGCAGAGCTTTAAGCTCACCATTCTTTTTATCGCTATCCTCACTGCCGCTCAGAAGCTTTCTCGTCGACTTCCACTCATGAAAAGCAACCAAACTGCTAGCGGCATCAGCAACCTTCGGCCCTGGATCTTGCTGAACTTGCAACTGTTGCAGCAACCAGCCCTTTGGATCTGCAGAAGAGGCTTTAACATCTGATGGACTAAGACCCAAACCGAATCGATTTAGAGCCCTATTCTGTGAAAACGAAATCACGCTGCTCTCCCATAAGTTGCTTTTCAAGTAATTAAATATCGATACTTAACATCCGCGCTCCATAAAAAATATACTAAAGCAAAAACAAAAAAATCAACGAAATGTTGATTCTTTAATCGTACTAAGAAGCTTTAATAAAAAGCCAGCTGATCAGCTTCTACTGCTTACTCAACCGTCACCGACTTCGCTAAATTTCGCGGCTGATCTACATCCGTACCTTTCAGAACAGCAACATAGTAAGCCAGCAGCTGTAGGGGGATTGAATATATAATTGGTGCCATTACTGTTGGGACATCGGGTAAAGTGATCAGTTCCAGGTCATCGCCCGGTTTTACCTGTGCTTTAGAATCGGCAAACAGGAATAATTTACCACCACGCGCCCGCACCTCTTCCAGATTAGCCAGTAATTTTTCAAGTAGAGAATTATTCGGAGCAACAGCAACTATCGGCATATCCTCATCCACTAACGCCAGAGGGCCGTGTTTCAACTCCCCTGCAGGATAAGCTTCAGCATGAATGTAAGAGATCTCTTTAAGCTTCAGAGCCCCTTCTACCGCGACCGGATAGATAGTACCCCGCCCCAGAAACAGGGTGTGATGCTTATCAACAAAGTGCTCCGCCATTTTCTGAATGGCCGGATCCAGAGCCAGCACCTGTTCACACAGAGCTGATAATTGTTGAAGATTAGCCACCATTTGCTCTTCTTCCGCGTAACCGTTACGGCGCGCTAAAATCAGCGCCGTTAACATCAGCGCAACTAACTGACTGGTGAATGCTTTAGTCGAGGCAACCCCAATCTCCGGACCTGCATTGGTCATCAGAGACAGATCGGATTCACGTACCAATGAACTGCCCGGTACATTACAGATGGACAGAAAGCCCAGATAATCCTGCTCTTTTGCCTCTCGAAGAGCGGACAAGGTGTCTGCCGTTTCACCCGACTGAGAAATGGTAATAAACAGGGTGCCCGGCATGCATACTGTCGCCCGGTAACGAAACTCACTGGCCACTTCAACCATGCAGGGAATACCCGCCAGCTTTTCGATCCAGTAGCGGGCAACGACACCCGCATTGTAACTAGTGCCACAAGCAACTATCTGAACCATTTTAACCTGATCAAAGAGCTCCGACGCATTCGAACCAAATATCTGCTCTAACACCTGTCCCTGATGAATTCGGCCTTCCAGTACATTAGTAATAACTGCTGGCTGCTCATAGATCTCTTTCAGCATGTAGTGACGGTATTCGCCCTTATCTGCCGTACCATGCCCATGTTCGAACTGCTTGATCTCTCTGACAGCCAGGTTTCCAGACCCATCCTCAATAGCGATCTGCCCCTGACTGATCAGTGCCAGATCTCCCTCTTCAAGATAGATAAAGCGATCGGTTACCTGTAACAATGCCAACGGATCTGAAGCGATAAAGTTTTCTTCAATACCCACACCGATCACCAGGGGACTACCCATACGCGTAGCTAACATCCGATCTGGCTGCTGCTGGTCAATGACCGCCAACGCATAAGCACCTTCTAATCGCTCAACAGTCTCCCTCAACGCCTGTTCGAGTGAGCTGCCTTTAGCTACCGCACGATAAATCAGATGAGTAACCACCTCGGTATCCGTATCAGAAATAAACGTATAACCTTCAGCAATAAGCTCTTCTTTCAACGCAACATAGTTCTCAATAATACCGTTATGCACGATAGCAATACGGTCAGAAGAGAGATGAGGATGAGCATTACGCGCTTCCGGTTTACCGTGGGTTGCCCAGCGGGTATGCGCTATTCCCAGATGACCCGGCAACGGATGTTCTTCAAGACCCGCTTCCAGTTCAGCCACCTTACCTACTCGCTTAACATGGTCTAACAATTCCGTCTCAGCGCTATAAACAGCCATACCTGCAGAATCATAGCCCCGGTACTCCAGACGCTTAAGTCCTTCTAACAGAATCGCTGAAATATTCCGGCCAGCGATAGCCCCAACTATTCCACACATAATTCCGTTTCCTTATGACTTTTTAACCGGACGCTGCCAGTTATTGAGATTAAGCTGCTTCGCACGGGTCACTGCCAGCTGATCAGCTTCAATCGTTTTGGTAATGGTAGAGCCTGCACCTACCGTTGCACCTGCGCCAACACGAACTGGTGCAACCAGAGAGGAGTTTGAGCCAATGAAAGCACCATCACCAATCTCAGTCATAGATTTATTCACCCCATCGTAATTACAGGTAATAGTGCCTGCACCTACGTTAACGCCGACACCTACCTCTGCATCACCAATATAGCTTAGATGATTAACCTTACTTCCCTCGCCAATATTCGCTTTCTTGGTTTCTACAAAATTGCCCACTTTTGCGTTCTTCGCTAATACACTACCTGGGCGAAGACGGGCAAAAGGGCCTATGTCGCAATTTTCAGCAACGACCGCCTGGTCAAGCATCGAGTTTGCTTTGATACAGGTACCGGAACCGATAACCGAGTCTTTAATAATGCAGTTCGCCTCGATTGTGACGTTATCGCCAATACTCACCTTGCCTTCCAGAATCACGTTGATATCGATCGACACATCATGCCCAACATTCACCTCTCCACGAATATCAACTCGAGCAGGGTCGGCCAGACTTACGCCTTCCAGCATCAATGCCTCAGCCTCACCAAGTTGATACCACCGCTCCAGCTCTGCCTGCTGCATACGGTTATTAACACCCTGCACTTCCTGCTCCGTAGCCGGGTGAATAGCCTGAATCCGTACACCCTGTTCAGCAGCCATGGCAATAATATCGGTCAGATAGTATTCACCCTGGGCATTATTAGCGGATAACTGCGGAATCCACTCTTTTAATAACGCAGAAGGCAGCGCCAGAATCCCGGTGTTAACTTCTGTAATTTTCAACTCTGCTTCGCTGGCATCCTTATGCTCAACGATAGCCACCACATCGCCGGTATCACTACGGACGATCCGGCCATAACCGGTGGGGTCCGCCAGGTTAACTGTCAACAAGCCAAACTGCCCCCTTTCTGCGATCTTCACGAGCTCTGACATCGTTTCTGATCGCGTTAAAGGAACATCTCCGTACAACACCAGTACCACACCATTATCGGAGACCCCAGGCACCGCCTGAGCGACCGCATGACCGGTTCCCAGTTGCTCCGTTTGCAATGCAAACTCGACAGTCTGTTCAGACAGCAGCGACTGAACTTTTTCAGCCCCGTGGCCAATGACAATATGAAGCCGGGAGTCCGGTAAAATAGATGCATTATCGATAACATGTTGCAGCATCGGCTTACCGCCAACCGTATGCAGTACTTTAGGCAGAGAAGATTTCATCCGACTACCCTGACCCGCAGCCAGGACAACAATATCAAGCTTATTCAAAACAGATGCATCCTTGGTTTATGACAGCATTAACCACTTCCAGTGGTCTGCTGTTATTGACATAAGTAACAATTTAACAGAACTTTAATATAACTGCTTACAGATGCAATATTAAACGTCAGAGAAAAATTGACAAATATGAATGAAGAACTGTTTGAACTACTCGGACTTACCAAACGTGAAATCACAATCTACCGTGCACTCCTCTCTCTGGGGCCCAGTGCAATAAGAACTATCGCCGAAAAGGCGGGTATTAACCGGGGTACAACCTACGATGATCTGAAAGAGATGCAAAGAAAGGGAATTGTCACTTATCTGCCTAAAGGTAAACGTCGTTTGTTTACTTCCCGGGAGCCAGAGGTACTGTTACAACTGGCAGAAGAGCGTCGCCATTCCCTCAACTCAGCGATAGATCAGTTAAAAACCAAAGTAGTGCCCGAATTGCACCACCTGATGCCGGACTTTAATACGGCTAATGTGAGCTACTACGAAGGCGACAGTGGTATTGAACTGGTACTGCGGGACATTCTCAATACGGTCTCTAAACAGAACCCCCGAAGTTACTCCATCTTCTCTTCAAAGCCGATCCGTAAACATCTCTATCGCCCCTTTCCCAACTTTACGGCCCAGCGAATTCAAAAAGGTATCGAAGTAAAAGTTATCGCTATTGGTGACGGGGGTGAAGATGCTGAACTGAGTGAACGTAAGTGGATAAAAACCGAAGGTAAGGTTGATGCTGCCTACATTGCGGTATACCCGCCAAAGTGTGCCATTATCTCGCTCGCCTCAGCCAACTATCCAACTGCTGTGGTAATCGAATCTAAGGAGGTTGCTGCCGCACAAAAGATTATTTTTGATACCTTGTGGGGACTGTTATAAATAGCTAATGGCTAATGGCTAATGGCTAATGGCTAATGGCTAATGGCTAATGGCTAATGGCTAATGGCTAAACAACTTTGACCCTGTCCATTAAGCTTTTACTAGCCAGCAACGAAGTTGCATCTAGCTACTAACAGGTGACGTAGTCACATCTAGCAACTGATTACTTTTTTTGAATAAAAAAAAGCGACCTTATCGGTCGCTTTTTATTCGAGTAGCAGTTAAGTAAGGTTGGGTTATTTACCCATCTTCTTACGAATCTGCTGAATAGTACGCAGTTGAGCTGCTGCTTCCGCTAGCTGAGCAGTCGCACGGGAATAATCCAGTTCGCTACTTTGATCAGCCATCGTATGTTCAGCATGCTTCTTAGCTTCTTCTGCAGCTGCTTCGTTGATATCACCCGCACGAAGTGCAACGTCCGCTAGGACAGAGACTCTGTGTGGCTGAACTTCAATGAAACCGCCAGAAACGTAGAAGATCTCCTGCTCACCACCCTGTTTCTTTAGCTCTACAGGACCTGGTTTCAGTTCCGACAGAAGCGGAGCGTGGCCTGGGTAAATACCCAGGTCACCCAGGCTACCTGTCACTGAAACGAACTCAATAAGACCAGAGAAGATCTCTTCTTCAGCACTTACGATGTCACAATGAACAGTCATAGCCATGTTGTTATCCTTTTAAAAGGTTAACTAAGCGCAATTACATGCTCTTAGCTTTTTCAACCACTTCGTCGATACCGCCAACCATGTAGAACGCTTGCTCAGGAAGCTCATCATAGTCGCCTGCAAGGATGCCCTTGAATGCGCTGATGGTGTCTTTCAGAGATACGTACTTACCTGGAGAACCGGTGAATACTTCAGCTACGAAGAATGGCTGAGACAGGAATCGCTGGATCTTACGAGCGCGGGTTACTACCTGCTTGTCTTCTTCAGACAGCTCGTCCATACCCAGGATTGCAATGATGTCTTTCAGCTCTTTATAGCGCTGCAGTACACCCTGCACCTGACGGGCAGTATCATAATGCTCCTGACCAATTACCAGTGGATCCAGCTGACGTGAAGTCGAATCCAGAGGATCTACCGCAGGGTAGATACCCAGCTCAGCAATTTGACGAGACAGTACAACTGTAGCATCAAGGTGCGAGAAGGTTGTCGCAGGAGATGGGTCAGTCAAGTCATCCGCTGGTACGTATACCGCTTGGATCGACGTGATAGAACCTGTCTTAGTCGAGGTGATACGCTCCTGAAGAACGCCCATCTCTTCCGCCAGTGTAGGCTGGTAACCTACCGCAGAAGGCATACGACCCAGCAGTGCAGATACTTCTGTTCCTGCCAGTGTGTAACGGTAGATGTTGTCAACAAACAACAGTACGTCACGACCTTCGTCACGGAATTTCTCAGCCATTGTCAGACCGGTCAGCGCTACACGCAAACGGTTACCTGGAGGCTCATTCATCTGACCGTATACCAGAGATACTTTATCCAATACGTTGGATTCTTTCATCTCGTAGTAGAAATCGTTACCTTCACGAGTACGCTCACCTACACCCGCAAATACGGAGAAGCCAGAGTGCTCGATCGCGATGTTACGGATCAGTTCCATCATGTTTACGGTTTTACCTACACCGGCACCACCAAACAGACCAACTTTACCACCCTTCGCGAATGGGCATACCAGATCGATTACCTTGATGCCGGTTTCCAGCAGCTCGTTAGAAGCCGCCTGGTCAGCATAAGAAGGTGCTGCACGGTGAATAGGCATACGCTCTTCTTCGCCGATCTCACCACACTCATCAATTGGGTTACCCAATACATCCATGATACGACCCAGTGTTGCTGTACCTACAGGTACAGAAACTGGCGCACCAGTGTTTACTACGTCCAGACCACGGCTTACGCCTTCGGTCTGACCCATAGCGATTGCACGTACAACACCGTCGCCCAGCTGCTGCTGAACTTCAAGTGTTAGACCGGCTTTATCTACCGTCAGTGCATCATAGATCTTCGGTACATTGTCACGTGGGAATTCCACGTCGACTACTGCGCCGATGATCTGAACAATACGTCCGCTACTCATGTTCGGATCCTCTTAACATTTAAACCTGTTAACTGCCTTATACAGCAGCAGCACCACTTACGATCTCAGAAATTTCCTGAGTGATCGCTGCCTGACGGGCCTTGTTATAGACCATCTGCAGTTCATCGATCAGGTCGCCAGCGTTGTCAGTTGCGTTCTTCATCGCCAGCATTCGTGCTGCCTGTTCACAGGCATTGTTCTCAACCACGGCCTGGTAGACCAGGGACTCAATGTAACGAACCAGTAAGCCGTTCAACAGCTCTTTTGCATCTGGCTCGTAGATGTAATCCCAGTGATGGTTAAGACGGTCATCATCGTCTTCTGCTTTCAGCGGAAGAATCTGCTCTACCTGTGGATCCTGAGTCATGGTATTAACGAATTCGTTAGACACCACAAATATTTGATCCAGCTTGCCTTCATCGTAAGCATCCAGCATCACTTTAACGGTACCTACCAGCTCAGCTGCTTCAGGCTTATCGCCCAGACCAGATTTAGCTGCGATTACGTTACCGCCAAATGTTTTAAAGAAGCTTACAGACTTAGAACCCAACGCACAGATATCGATTTCGATATTCTGGTTGTTAAATTCGTTCATCTTGGCAATAGCTGCCTTGAACGCGTTAATGTTCAAGCCACCGCAGAGACCACGGTCAGTTGCTACAACAATGAAACCGACACGCTTTACTTCGCGCTGCTGCAGATACAGATGCTTATATTCAGGATTGGATTTCGCCAGGTGCTGAATTACGCCTCGGATACTCCGGGCATAAGGACGGCTTTCCTGCATACGATCCTGAGCTTTACGCATTTTAGATGCAGCTACCATTTCCATAGCGCTGGTAATCTTACGTGTGCCCTGAATACTGGCTATCTGCGTCTTTATCTCTTTTCCGGCTGCCATAGTTCCACCTATTAAACCTTTACTTAGTTCAGGCCTGCATCACTAGAATGCAGACCCCCACTCTGACGAGTTATTACCAAGTTTGGGTAGATTTGAACTTCTCGATACCAGCCTTGAATTGAGACGAGATCTCATCATTGTAGTCGCCGCCTTCATTAATCTTACCCATTACATCAGCGTACTCGCTGTTGAAATAAGAGATCAGGGCTGCTTCAAAATCAAGGATCTTGTTCAGGTCGATATCGTTCAGGAAGCCTTCGTTCGCAGCGAACAGACTCAGACCCATGTCAGCAACTGACATTGGGGAGTACTGCTTCTGCTTCATCAGCTCGGTTACACGCTGACCATGCTCAAGCTGAGCACGGGTCGCATCATCAAGGTCAGATGCGAACTGAGCGAATGCCGCCAATTCACGGTACTGAGCCAGTGCCAGACGTACACCACCACCCAACTTCTTGATGATCTTGGTCTGAGCTGCACCACCTACTCGGGATACAGACAAACCAGCGTTGATCGCTGGACGAATACCTGAGTTAAACAGGTCCGCTTCCAGGAAGATCTGACCATCAGTGATGGAGATAACGTTGGTTGGTACGAATGCAGATACGTCACCACCCTGTGTCTCGATTACTGGCAGTGCTGTTAGGGAACCAGTCTGGCCCTTAACTTCACCGTCAGTGAATTTCTCAACATAGACAGGGTTAACACGCGCAGCACGTTCCAGCAGACGCGAGTGAAGATAGAATACGTCACCTGGGTATGCTTCACGGCCTGGTGGGCGGCGCAGCAACAGGGAGATCTGACGGTAAGCCCAAGCTTGTTTAGTCAGGTCATCGTATACGATCAGAGCGTCTTCACCGCGGTCACGGTAGTATTCACCCATAGTACAACCAGCATAAGGAGCCAGGAACTGCATCGCTGCAGGATCTGATGCACCGGCTGCTACTACGATGGTGTGATCCATCGCGCCGTGCTCTTCCAGCTTACGTACAACGTTTGCAATAGTGGACTGCTTCTGTCCGATTGCTACGTAGATACATTTAACGCCGGTACCTTTCTGGTTGATGATAGCGTCAATCGCAATCGCAGATTTACCAATCTGACGGTCACCGATGATCAGCTCACGCTGACCACGGCCGATTGGCACCATGGCATCAATGGATTTCAGACCAGTTTGAACTGGCTGATCAACTGATTGACGCTCGATTACACCAGGTGCAACTTTTTCGACTGCGTCAGTCAGGTTTGTTTCAATAGGGCCTTTACCGTCGATCGGGTTACCCAGGGCGTCTACTACACGACCCTGCAGTTCCGGACCAACAGGTACTTCAAGAATTCGGCCAGTACAACGCGCGGTCATACCTTCTACCAATCCCTGATAGTCACCCAGTACTACAGCACCTACAGAGTCACGCTCAAGGTTGAGCGCCATACCGTAGATACCGCCAGGGAATTCAATCATTTCCCCGTACATTACGTCAGCCAGGCCGTGAATCAGGATAATACCGTCAGAAACGCTGACGATAGTACCTTCATTACGGGCTTCAGAAGAGACATCAAGTTTCTCGATGCGGCTCTTCAGAATCTCGCTGATCTCAGATGGATTCAGTTGCTGCATGTTTAATCCTCACACTCAGGAGTTCATTGCTTCGGCTAGCTTAGCCAGTCGAGCACGAATTGAGCCGTCGATAACCATATCGTCGGTTCTTACGATCACACCACCGATGATGGACTTGTCCACTTCGGCAGTTAGACTCACTTCGCGACCCAGCTTAGAGCTCAGTGCCTGAGTTAATTTTTGTTGCTGCTGCTCGCCCAGATCAAAGGCAGTCGTCAGGCTCACTTCAACAGAATGCTGTTGGTTCGCTTTCAACTGTTCAAACTGCGCAGAGATCTCTGGTAACAAAGCCAGGCGCTGATTGTCTGCCAATAAAGAAATAAAATTCTTTGTTGGCTGGTCCATCTGTTCTTCACAGACAGTAATCATTGCTTCAGCTTTCTGCTCGCTGGTCAGTCCAGGGTTACCCAGTACCAATTTCATCGTCTCATGTTGAGCAACGACAGAAGTCGTTGTCAGCATTTCAGACCACTGGTCCAGGCTACCCTTGTCCGCAGCGTGCTCGAAAGCGGCTTTGGTATAAGGCCGAGCGACTGTATTAAGTTCAGCCATCGTAAACCTCGCTTAAAGCTCAGCAGCTAGTTTTTCAACAAGCTGTGCATGTGCGTCAGCATCAACAGACGCTTCCAGAATTTTCTCTGCACCGGCTACTACAAGAGTAGCAACTTGAGCGCGCAGAGCTTCTTTCGCACGGTTAGCTTCCTGATCGATTTCAGCTTGAGCTGCAGTGACAAGGCGTGCTGCCTCTTCACGTGCTTTCTCTTTAGCTTCGTCAACGATCTGATTAGCTCGCTTATTAGCCTGTTCAATGACGGCGGCTGCTTCTTCTTTACTCTTACGCATATCAGACATGGCTTTTTCTTGAGCCAGTTCTAAATCACGCTGAGCGCGGTCAGCAGCGTCCAGACCTTCTGCAATTTTCTTCTTACGTTCTGCTAGCGCACCAGTAATTGGTGGCCAAACGTATTTCATACAAAATACAACGAAGAAGGCAAATGCGATGATCTGACCAATGATGGTTAGATTAATATTCACGCCATTACCTCTCGCGGTTGTCTTAAAAAGTAGTTACCCATAAAGGGACGTATGTAGCTCTACTTATGCAACAGCGAACAGTACGTACAGACCCAGACCTACACCGATCATAGGTACGGCATCAACCAGACCCATTACGATGAAGAATTGAGTACGAAGCAGAGGAATCAGTTCAGGCTGACGAGCAGCTCCTTCCAGGAATTTACCACCCAGAATACCGATACCTACTGCAGCGCCTACAGCACCCAGTCCCATCATCAGCGCACCAGCGATGTATACAATAGCACTTGCCATTTCCATCAGTTTATCTCCGATTTTAAGCTAAAGTTAAAGTTAAATTGAATTCGTTTTATTATTCAGTTATTACAGCGACTTAGTGGTCTTCATGCGCCATGGCCAGGTAGACAATAGTCAGGACCATGAAGATGAACGCCTGTAGCGTAATTACCAGAATGTGGAAGATCGCCCATGGCACAGACAGCAGCCATTGAGCCCAGAAAGGCAGCAGAGCGATCAGGATAAAGATCATCTCACCTGCGTACATGTTACCGAACAGTCGCAGTGCCAGAGATACTGGCTTAGCCAGCAGACCTACGATCTCCAGGAACAGGTTGAAAGGTAGCAACCATTTGCCCAGTGGCTGAAATGCCAGCTCTGCAAGGAAACCACCTACACCTTTCATTTTAATGCTGTAATAAAGAATCAGAGCAAATACAGCAAATGCCATACCCAGAGTCGCATTGATATCTGTAGTAGGTACGACCTTCATATATACGTGATGTGGATCAGCACCAAAAGCTTCACCAATTTTCTGAGCCAGGAACGGTAACCAGTCAACTGGCACCAGGTCCATGGTGTTCATCAGGAAGATCCAGACAAAAATAGTCAGTGCCAGAGGGGCAATAAGTGCATTTTTGTAGTGGAAAATACTGCTAACGTTATCTTCTACGAACTCTATAATTGTTTCTACAAAGTTCTGTGTACTGCCGGGAACATCGGAAGTTGCTGCTTTAGCAACCTTGCGGAACATCCAGATAAAAAACATACCCAGACCGACAGACCACAACATTGTGTCTACGTGAATTGCCCAGAATCCCATTTCTGCAGCTTCCTGAGCGGTATGGGCAAAGCCCAGACCATTTTCAGGATGCGCACCAAACGTCCAGTTCGTCAGGTGGTGGGATATATAGGCTGAGGAAGTCATTTCGCTAGCCATTACTATCTCTCTCATTCAAAGTTTTAAGAATCTGTTATTCAGCTTCAACTGAGCGAAAAATCCGACCAGTTGCAGCCATATATAAGTGCCAAATAGGGAAAATGGATTCAAAGGTTGAACCAGAATAAACACCGCAGAAAAGAGTGCGATGGATAAGCCCATTTTCCATATTTCACTCGTATACAACTGTGTCACCACAGCACCAGGAGTATTTTTTGCCTGCTTTGCAACCAGTGCTCTATAGGCAAATACATAACTTGGCAGCAGGAAAATCAATCCACCGCAAAGCGATGAATAGGCCGCACTCAAGCTATGCAGAAGTGAAACTCCCGCAATCACTATTAAACTAACTACTTGAATCAGGAAGACTTTCCTAAACTGCTGCAAGGCGATACGAGCATGAACGCCAATTTTCTGGTGCCCATTTCTCATATAAATACAGCCTCAGTTCCCCTAATCTGCTGTTGAATAGTCTTTCTTCTATTTTCAACAGCCAGCGCATTATAGGGGCTTACGCCCTTATCATCAATATGATTCAGACCGATTTACACCTTTGTATTAGAACAAGATAGATACAAGAAGTAGGTAAATACCCTAATAACGGTAGACAGTCATGATTTAAATCAGAAGAAAGCTTACTGTATTGCTTTTAGGATCGCTTCAAATTTCTCACGATTCTCATACGCAATAGTGATTTTACCTTTCCCTGCGGCATTCTCACTGATTGTTACCTTGCTATTCAGATAACCGGTCAGACTCTCAGAGAGATCTTTCAAAAGAGGGTCCGGTTTATGAGTCTCTTTGGCGGGCTCTGTTTTTTTCTGCTGAAGTTTACGTACCATCTCTTCAGTCTGTCTCACCGATAACGTTTTACCGACAACATCCTTAGCCGCACTGATCTGTTCCGGACCTTCCATTCCTAACAAAGCACGTGCATGACCCATCTCAAGATCGCCATACTCAAGCATTTTTTTAACTTCGTCAGTAAGGTTCATTAAGCGTAACAGGTTAGTTACCGAAGACCGGGACTTACCTACCGCATCTGCAACTTCCTGTTGAGTTAGTTCAAATTCTCGCTTGAGACGATCCAGAGCGATCGCCTCTTCCATCGGGTTAAGATTTTCACGCTGAATATTCTCTATCAGCGCCATCGCAATCGCTGCTTCATCAGGCACATCACGAATAATTGCTGGAATCTCATCCAGACCGGCCATCTGAGTAGCACGCCAACGACGTTCACCAGCAATAATTTCGTACAGATTTTCTGATACAGGGCGTACAACAATAGGTTGCATGACACCCTGAGCTTTAATCGAATTAGCTAACTCTTCAAGTGCCTGTGGTTCAAGATCCCGACGTGGCTGATATTTACCCCGCTGAATCTGGTCTATGGGCATCAACCGATAACCATTACTACCTTCGGTGCCAGCCTGTGCTACAGCTTCATCTGCAAAGTTCGAACTGTTTGACAATAATGCATCCAGTCCCCGTCCCAAACCACGCTTTTTAGCCGCCATCGATCAGCCTTCCTGTTCCTGTTTGCCTGCCTGTTTATCATCCTGTCCGATCTTCCGGATCAGTTCTCCTGCTAACGCCAGATAAGCGATCGCTCCGCGGGAGTTCTTATCGTACATCAGTGCAGGAAGTCCATGACTGGGCGCTTCTGCAAGACGTACATTACGTGGAATAACCGTGCGATAAACCTGATCTCCGAAGTATTCCACTAAGTGCTCTGAAACATCTTTAGTCAGGCTCATACGCGGGTCAAACATAGTACGTAAAATACCCTCAATTTTTAATGAGGGGTTCAAACGCTGATTTATTTTATTGATCGTACCAATTAACGCACTAATCCCTTCCAGCGCATAATATTCACACTGCATTGGGATAATCACACCGCTGGACGCCGCTAATGCATTGACTGTTAACAAATTCAGAGAAGGAGGATTATCGATAAGAATAAAATCATACTGATCCTGGATCGTCTCCAGAGCCATTTTCATACGGAATTCCCGTCGCGGTAACTGTAACAACTCTACTTCCGCAGCCGTTAAGTCGCCGTTAGAACCTACCAGATCATAACCAGCTGGTGCTTTTTTGATAATCGACTCTTCCATTGTCGCATCACCGGTCAACACTTCATAAACCGAGTTCTTCAGGTGATGTTTATCGACTCCACTCCCCATAGTCGCGTTACCCTGAGGGTCCATATCAACCATCAGTACCCGCTTCTTGGTTACCGCCAGTGAAGCTGCCAGATTAACGCAGGTCGTGGTTTTACCCACCCCGCCTTTCTGGTTAGTGATGGTTAATATTTTTGTCACAGGCTCGTTCTCCCTAACTTCAGCAGATGCCGCTCGCCATCAGTTCCGGGAACATCTAAACGGATACTCTGACGCAGGTTAATGGATTCTGGCAATAACGCTATCTCTTCAACAGGATACATCCCTTTCATTGCAAGAAAAATACCCTCGTCAGAGCAGAGATGCGATGTCCAGTGAATCATATCCTGTAATGATGCAAAAGCCCTTGATATGACGCCATCAAACAGGACCTCAGGGGTATATTTCTCTACCCGCTCATGAATCACATCAATATTGTCTAATCCCAGCTCCGCTTTAGCCTGAAACTGAAAACGACTTTTTTTTATATTACTATCCAGTAAGGTAATCGGCAGATCCGGTCGACAGATTGCCAGAGGAATACCAGGTAACCCTGGCCCGCTACCGACATCAATAAGCCTTTCAACATCGATGTAAGGTAACACACTCAAACTATCTATCAGGTGACGGCTGATCATCTCTTCTGGTGAACGAACCGCTGTGAGATTGAACGCTTTATTCCACTTGATCAGCAACGCATGATAATTAAGCAACTGCTGATACTGCTCGGAGGTAAGCTCCAGACCGATCTGACGGCACTGTTGCTCAAGTAAATTATGATACTGCTGGTCCATCAATCCTGAGCCTTCTTTTGAGTCATCTGTTTTTTCTTCAGGTGAATCAGCAACAACGAGATCGCTGCAGGCGTCATTCCCTGAATGCGGGATGCCTGAGCGATACTCTCTGGTCTGACATCTTCCAGTTTAGCGGTTAGTTCGTTAGACAAGCCACCGACCGACCCATAATCAAAATCCAGGGGTAACAAAGTCCCTTCCTGACGACGAACCTTCTCAATATCATCTTTCTGACGATCAATATAACCGGCGTACTTAATCTGAATCTCAACCTGATCAGCAACTTGCGGATCACTCACTGGGTCTCCTTTAAGACCGGCTACCGCGGCATAATTAAGTTCGGGACGCTTAACCAGATCCTGAAGATTATATTCGCGGCTGATTGGTTGCTGTAATTGACCATTAAGCTTTTCAGCTTCAACTGTGCCCGGCTGAATCCAGGTCTCTTTGAGACGCTGATTTTCCAGCTCAATCGCTTCTCGCTTCTCGCAAAAACGCTGCCAGCGCTGATCATCAACCAGACCCAGCTCACGACCTTTTTCGGTGAGGCGCAGATCTGCATTATCTTCTCGCAATATCAGCCGGTATTCTGCACGACTGGTAAACATTCGATACGGCTCTGATGTTCCCAGGGTAATCAGGTCATCCACCAGTACCCCCAGGTAGGCTTCATCCCGGCGCGGAAACCACTGCTCTTTGTCCTGTGCGCGCAGTGCTGCGTTAACGCCGGCGAGCAACCCTTGAGCACCCGCTTCTTCGTAACCCGTAGTACCGTTTATCTGTCCGGCAAAGTAGAGACCATTTATCAGTTTGGTTTCCAGAGTATGCTTCAGATCCTGTGGATTGAAGTAATCATATTCAATCGCATAACCTGGACGGGTTATAAAGGCATTTTCAAACCCTTTTATTGAGCGTACAGCCGCCAGTTGAATATCAAACGGTAAACTGGTCGATATACCGTTTGGATACAGCTCATGAGTAGTTAAGCCCTCAGGTTCAACAAATACCTGATGGCTGGTTTTATCAGCAAAACGAACAATTTTATCTTCAACTGATGGGCAATACCGTGGCCCTACTCCATCAATAACGCCGGTGTACATCGGTGATCGATCTAAGCCAGACCGCAGAATATCGTGTGTCCGTTCATTGGTATGAGTAATGTAACAACTGATCTGGCGGGGGTGATCAGCCAGAGAACCCATAAACGACATAACCGGTGTTGGTGTATCACCTGGCTGCTCCTGCATCAGATTGAAATCAACACTGCGTGCATCAATTCGGGGAGGAGTGCCGGTTTTTAATCGATCCACTCTAAGCGGTAATTCACGTAAACGATCAGCCAGTGCAATCGACGGTGGGTCTCCCGCCCTGCCCCCAGAATAATTATCCAGGCCGATATGAATTTTCCCCCCCAGAAAAGTGCCAACCGTCAGGACGATATTGTTGGCAAAAAAGCGCAGACCAGACTGGGTTACTACCCCTTTGACCGATTCACCTTCCATTATCAGATCATCAGCAGCTTGCTGAAATAGTTGCAGATTAGGCTGATTCTCAAGAATCTCACGAATCGCTGCTTTATAAAGAATACGGTCAGCCTGAGCTCGGGTAGCTCTAACCGCGGGTCCTTTTCGGGAGTTAAGAGTACGGAACTGGATACCACCTTTATCGGTAGCTATACCCATAGCTCCACCCAGAGCATCAATCTCTTTGACCAGATGGCTTTTACCGATACCACCGATTGCGGGGTTACAAGACATCTGTCCCAACGTTTCAATGTTATGGGTCAGAAGTAATGTCTTTACACCGGTACGTGCAGCTGCCAGTGCCGCTTCAGTTCCGGCATGGCCACCACCAATTACGATCACATCAAAGTGGTCAGGATACTCCACTTAATTAACCTCGTTATTTAACTGTTAAAAGCCTGAATGGTTATACCTGTAGGTATAGGGCTCAGAAAAAGGGCGCTAAGTATAAACCTAAGGGGGCAATATAGAAATGGTTAAACTTTGTACACACAGTTGATCTTTATTTTGTTTAACGTCTTTTATATATAAGTAAGTATGTTCTTAAATATGTTCTTTATATTTATGTTTATTATTAAGCAGACCTTTTTCAGTGCGTAACCCTATAAAAGCCTTATATATCAATTTATTATGAGTCATTGAACTCTGTTGTATAACTGCCAGTAACCCTTTAATAGCTTGTATCAGAGCTGTGTATAAACAGGCGGTTTATGCACAACCTCAATTATACACAGCTTTACTAAGGGGTTACCCCTCGCTAGTTATACAGTTTGTTAACAGGGTTTAGGGGATAAAATATTGATTGGATACTGCTTAAATGAATAGATGATGGCATTAATTGTTGGCTTAACTTTTCAGAGCTCTCTCATGACTCTTCTTTATGCTTCACTATGTAGATATTATTCAATTTATTCCCTTCTATTCATTTATATCAATAAGTTAGACTTCATCCGCTGAATTCACCCTGCTGACGGCATCAATATTTGGGCAAAGTTAGTCTTAGCACTATTAAAAAGATAACCCTCGTAAATACACAGTTTATTCCCTGATAATTCACTGCTTATCCACAAAAAAATGTGCATAATTTTAATGCCTCATATATGAATGATGCATAACTTATTGATATTTAAGTAGTTGCTGTTTATTGGATATCCGCTGGTAATGTTTATAACTTTTAGGTGTTAAACATTACGTCAGTGGGTAACTTTAACTATTCAGGTTGTTAAGGTGAAGGTCTTAGCCAGGCGTTGATCAAAGCTTAACGCCTTGCTGAGTCAGCCACTGCTTTAGCTGGCCTAGCGGGAGTGCACCACTGATTCTGGCGGCCTCTTTACCCTGTTTAAACAGAATCAGGGTGGGGATTGAACGGATCTGTAAACGAGCAGCGATAGTCTGTTCCGCTTCAGTATCCAGTTTTGCTAGTCTGACATTAGGTTCAAACTGTGCGGCTGCCTGTTCAAATACCGGGGCGAACTGTTGGCAAGGCCCACACCAGGTAGCCCAACAATCTATCAAAACAGGGATATCATTACGGCTAATCATGCTTTGATAGTTTGCACTGGTTAGTGCTGTGGCAGCTCCCTGAAAGAGAGGCTGCTTACACTTACCACATTTAGGTCCATCGCTTAGTCTGTCGGTGGGAACTTTATTTGTTGCTGAACAGTTAGGGCAGCTGATACTTGAAGTCATAGTTAGTCCTTACTTACAAAGCGATATTCTAGTTTACTTGCCGATGCAGAATGAGCTGAATATACGGCCCAGCAGATCATCAGAACTGAATTCACCGGTGATTTCACTCAGGTTCTGTTGTGCCTGGCGCAGATCTTCCGCTAACAGTTCTCCTGCGCCACCATAGATGAGCTGTTCCTGACCGGTTAACAACAGGCTTTGGGCACGATTAAGGGCATCGATGTGTCGACGCCTGGCAAGAAATCCACCCTCTGTTGTACTGGCGAAGCCCATGCAGTCTTTAAGGTGCTGGCGTAGGTTATCAACGCCGATGTTTGCCTTGGCTGACAGGGATATCAGGGTATGCCCATCGTGTTCACCCATGACAGGGTGTTCTGATGTAAGGTCACATTTATTTCGGATAACGGTAATCTTACTTCGGTCCTCAAGGTGATTCACAAACTCAGGCCAGATTTGTTCCGGATCATCGGTGGCAGTGGTTGTTCCATCCACCATTAAAAGTACCCGGTCAGCTTTTTGAATCTCATTCCAGGCGCGACTGATGCCGATGCGTTCGACTTCGTCAGGGGCATCCCGTAAGCCGGCGGTATCAATAATATGCAACGGCATCCCATCAATATGGATATGTTCCCGTAAAACATCCCGGGTGGTACCGGCAATATCAGTGACAATGGCGGATTCTTTACCTGCGAGTGCGTTGAGCAGACTGGATTTACCTGCATTGGGTCGACCAGCGATGACGACATTCATGCCTTCGCGAATCAAACTACCCTGTCGTGCTTCCTGTTTAACATCGGTTAGCGTATCGATGATCTGCTGAAGGTCGCCAGCCACTTTTCCATCGGCGAGAAAGTCTATCTCCTCTTCCGGAAAGTCGATAGCTGCCTCAACATAGATACGCAGCTGTGTCAGGGATTCTACCAGGGTATGAATACGATCAGAAAAGGCGCCTTGCAATGATTTTAGTGCGCAACGGGCAGCTTGTTCAGAGCTTGAATCGATTAGATCCGCAATGGCTTCAGCCTGGGTCAGGTCCAGTTTTTCGTTGAGAAATGCCCGTTCCGAAAATTCGCCAGGATTTGCTAGTCGGGCGCCGCAATCAACGACCCGACGCAGGATAAAGTCCATGATTATCGGGCCACCATGACCCTGAAGTTCCAGAACATCCTCACCGGTAAAGGAGTTCGGTCCGGGGAAATATAGCGCGATCCCCTGGTCCAGTTGGTTTTTTTCGGCATCATAGAAGGGGCCATAATGGGCATACCGCGGTTTAGGTACATACCCTATTACCTGCTCCGCTATGGTGGCTGCCAACTTTCCTGAGACGCGAACAATACCAACCCCTCCACGTCCAGGGGGGGTTGCTTGAGCGGCTATTGTGTCCTGATCAACCAGAGCCATTGAAACCTCGGTAGTGTTTATTGAGTCTTATGAAAGGCGGAATCCTAGCATATTTATTTGAGCATAAGTTGCTAGAACGGCACTGGGTGCCTCGCTAGACGGGAGCTGTGCTCCCTTGCTAGTGGATAGACTATCTTTTTCTAGCAAGCGACGAAGTTGCATCTCGCCACTAACAAACAGTGTAGCTGCGTTCTGATATTTAAAAAAAAGGCCTCCGAAGAGACCTTTTTATCAAGCTGAGAGATTCCGCTTACTTACCGCTTGGTTCAGCTTCAATCTGCTTGTTAATAACGTACTGCTGAGCGATAGACAGAACGTTGTTGATCAGCCAGTACAGTACCAGACCTGCCGGGAACCATAGGAAGAAGAAGGTAAATAAGATCGGTAGCATCTTCATTATCTTCGCCTGCATTGGGTCTGGAGGTGTTGGATTCAGCATCTGCTGAATAAACATAGTGCCGCCCATCAGAATTGGCATTATGAAGTAAGGATCCATGACAGACAGATCGGTGATCCATAGTGCGAACGGAGCGTGACGCAGTTCGACTGACTCCAGCAACACCCAGTACAATGCAATAAATACAGGCATCTGTGCAACGATAGGAAGACAACCACCCAGAGGGTTAATCTTCTCTTTCTTATACAGCTCCATCATTGATTGCGACATCTTCTGACGGTCATCGCCATAAAGTTCTTTCAGGCGGGTCATCTCTGGGCCGAATTTACGCATCTTGGCCATCGATTTAAAGGCTTTAGCATTCACCTGGAATAGCAGAGCTTTAACAACAATGGTGATGAAGATGATTGCTACACCCCAGTTACCAACAATGTTGTGAATTGCTTTTAGCAACCATGCCAGTGGCGAAGCGATGAACCAGAGAATACCGTAATCAACGGTCAGTTCCAGATCAGGTGCAGCAGCTTCGAGTAACTCCGTTACTTTAGGACCAGCATAAAAGTTAGCACTTACTGACTGGGTATCACCTGCAGCCACATCAAAAGAGGGGGAAACAAATCCCGCAATGTAGCTACCGGAACTAACACGACTGCTGTAGCTGTACTCAGCTCCCGGTGAAGGAATCCAGGCACTCAGGAAGTAGTGCTGAGACATTGCTACCCAACCATCAGGGCTAACTTTCTTAAAATTAGCTTCCTGCATATCATCGAAAGATATCTTTTCGTAAGAGTTTTCAGTGGTTGAGAAAACGGCGCCAAGGAAAGATTGCATACCCATATCGGTTGTCTGAGATGGATCATCAGAACCGTCTCGCTTAATCTGACCAAACAGCTTGCCCTGCCAGGCTTCAGAAGAAGCATTGTTAACGATATATTCCAGCTCTACCTGATAGCTATCAGGCACAAAACGATAACGTTTAGTCACTACCACACCGTTGTCGCCGGTATGAACCAGGTCAACAATCAACTCATCACCTTCCAGTTGGTAGCTGTTTTCCACGGTTGTGTAAGTTGGACGTCCATCAGGATTTGCATCCGGGCCGTTTCTACCGATCAGGCCGCTTTGAGAAACATAGGTGCGATTACCATTCTGTTCCAAAAGGACAAATGGCAGATCTGCCCCCAGCGATGCTTTGTACTCAGGCAGAGCAACTTCAATAATGTCGCCGCCTTTAGTATCGATTAACAATTCCAGCACATCAGTTTTAATACTGATCAATTGCTTCTGTTGATTGTTAATAGCTGCTTTAGCACCCGGTACGTCGGAATTATCAGTCATACTCGCTGTTTGAGGCAAGTCACTGTTGACTTCAGTAGGGGTTTCAGTGGCTGACTGATATGCGGAAACAGATTCAGTCTGAGCAATAGGCTCCGGTGTAGTACCGTAGTCCTGGTTCCACTTTAGCACCAGCATATATGAAATAATTGCGAGTGCACCGATCAGAATTATGCGCTGTACATCCATGGTTTCTGGACCATTCAGTTATTTATGTGATGAGGATTTAGGTTTCGCCTTGTCCTTGGCCCGTTTAATCAGTCGTGTCCAGCTGCGCGAAATAAGCGACTGTATTTCCTCATTCTCTAAGTCCCCTAGCCCTTTTCTGGCAAGGATGACGATATCGACATTGGGAAGTGAATACTGATTTAAACGATAAGACTCGCGAATGATACGCCGAACGCGGTTACGATTAACAGCTAAACGGATATTTTTTTTGGAAAAGACGAAGCCAATACGGGGATGATCGAGCGTGTTTGGACAGGCAAGGATCAACAGATGTTTATCTGACACCTTGATACTAGCTCGGCTGAATACCTGTTTAAAATCCCCACCGGTTAACAGTCTTAACTGGCGGGGATAGCTGAATTCATTCATTCAGTGAGCCTGGACGGGCAAAAGCTTATGCTGCCAGACGCTTACGGCCTTTAGCGCGACGACGATTAATGATCGTACGGCCGTTTTTAGTTGCCATACGTGCACGAAAACCGTGAGTACGCTTACGCTTCAGGTTGCTTGGTTGAAATGTTCTTTTCATTGTTCAGTCCTACTAACATACGTTGTGGTGGTATCAGTAAGGTTGCTGAATCCCACGGCCAAAAACAGACGCGGAATTCTAGTGAAAAGTAATTCACTTTGCAATCATTTATAGGGATCTAATTGAAAAAAGCCCTAATTTATTGCTTGTCTTTTTACAGGGTATTCAATGAAGAGCTGAAAAGCTTATTTATTCAGATATGCACAAATTA